>DASQVJ010000040.1:0-4799 GCA_035640835.1 Bryobacteraceae bacterium | reverse complement strand
GTGTGGTGGAGAAGGCGTCCGGCATGCCGTTCGATCAGTTCGTTGCAACGCGAATTACGGGACCGCTCGGAATGAAGGACACGCGCTTCTATTTGCCCGCCGCGGAGCGCAACCGTCTTGCCGCGGTGTATGCAGGCGACTCGAGTGCGGTTGGTTATGTTCGAGCCTCTGAGGGATCGAAGGGGCAAGGATCTTATGTAGATGGTCCTCGGAAGAGCTTCTCCGGCGGCGCTGGACTGACTTCGACTGCTCGCGACTATGCCCGGTTTCTCGAAATGATTCGGCGTGATGGAGAGATCGATGGCGTGCGGATTCTTTCTCCTCGTGCTGCCCGGCTCATGCACACCAATCAAGCCGGGACCTTGCACTCGACGGACGGTGTCGGATTCGGGTACGGGTTCGACGTCGTAGAACGATATGGGGCGAAAGGGCTCGCCGGAGTCGGCGCGTTTGGCTGGGGCGGCGCATACGGCACGACCTATCAGGTGGACCCGCAGAGTGGGCTCGTTGTCATCTTCATGGAGCAATTGATGCCGAACGCAACGGATGTCCAGTCGAAGTTTCTGAATACGGTCTATCAGGCGCTCGAATAGCGAATATCGATCGATATGCTCTCTCGGAGGCTGATGCCGGGTGCCTCCACCTCCTTTCCCAGCGTGTGCATCCTCTGCCTCGCATATGATGGGCAGAACTAAAGGGGACACGATGAAAGCCTTCGCAGTATTAGCCGCCGTTTGGAGTCTATGCATTTGCACGCGTCCAGCCACGGCGCAGACTTTCCAGGGGCAAATCACGGGTGAGGTTCGCGATACGTCCGGCGCAGTGATGCCGAACGTGAAGTTGACGGCAACGAACATCGCCACGAACGTCAGTTTCGAGACGCAGTCGAATGAGGAGGGAATTTACCGCTTTCTCGCGCTGCCTCCCGCACAGTACAAAATCGCGGCCTCGATGACTGGCTTTAAAAGCTATGAGCAAGGACCGATCACGGTTCAAGTGAATGACAACATCACTTTGAACATCGAGCTGCAGCTAGGGGATGCGACGGAGCGCGTCGTGGTGCAAGCGGCAGCCGAGGCGCTGCAAACTTCGAACGCAACGATTGGACAAGTGATCACGACCCGCACAATCGAGGCGCTCCCGTTGAATGCTCGCGACCCGCTCGCGCTGATCGGCCTCACACCCGGCGTCACTTTCGGCGCCAACTTCGGCAACGGGGGAGGTCAGGAACTGGGCCGCAATTTCTTCAAGTCCGATTTCAACGTGGGGGGCGGTCGTTCAGGGTCGCAGGAGCTTCTTCTCGACGGGGCTGCGAACACGACTCCCGACATCAACCGCGGAATCATCAATCCGCCTGTTGACTCGGTCCAGGAGTTCAAAGTCCAGGCCAACAGCTACGATGCTGAGTTTGGCCGGACTTCTGGCGGTGTCATCAACGTGATCACCAAGTCGGGCACGAACGACTTCCACGGTCTCGTGTACGACTTCGAGCGACACTCCTTCATTGAAGCGAACAATTGGTTCAACAATGCATCCCGCATCCCGAATCCGTCCTTCAAGCGTCACCAGTTTGGTGGCAATATCGGAGGCCCGATTATCAAGGGGAAAACCTTCTTCTTCGCCGATTACGAAGGCTTACGCCAAGGGTTCCCGATCACCTTCGTAACCACGGTTCCCACTCTCCTGCAGCGGAGCGGCAATTTCTCCCAAACAGTAGCCGCAGGTAATCAGCCGATCACGATTTACGACCCGCTCACCGCCGAAACGCTGCCGAATGGCCAGCGCCAACGCTCCGCTTTTCCCGGCAACATCATTCCCGCGAACCGTATCGATCCCGTCTCCCGTCGTCTTGCGGATCTTTTCCCAGAGCCAAACCAGCCGGGTAATGCTCTCGGGCAGAACAACTACATTCGGAGCGCCGGTTCCACTATCGACACCGATAAGTGGGACGCGCGCGTAGATCATACGTTCACTCAGAACACCCGTATTTTCGGACGTTACTCGCAGCAGAAGGACGTACGAGTGGTGCCGGGCCCATTGCCGCCTCCCCTGGGCGGCGGCCGGGATACCACGGACACATACAGGCAGGCCCTCCTCGATCTGACGCATGTATTCAGTCCGAGTCTGCTCGCGACGGCTCAGTTCTCCTTCAGCCGCGCCCTTGCCACTCAGTTCGGCCTCTCGAGAGGATTTGATTTTTCATCGCTCGGATTCCCTGCCAACATCAACGCCATCGCCGTCGACCAGGTTCCTTCGGCAACCATCAGGGACATTCCAGCGAATATATCCAACGCGGCCGATTCTTTCGTTCAGTATCAGCCTCGGAATCTCTGGGCCATGCGGGCCGGCATCAACCAATCGCGAGGCGCGCACAATCTGAAGTACGGCGTCGACCGCCGGATCCTGAACTTCAATGAAGGGCAGAACACCGCTCCGTCCGGCAACTACGAGTTCACTCGTGCATTTACACAAGGCCCGATTGCAAACATCCCGACACCCACGGGCGGCCACGGCTTTGCGGATTTCCTCCTGGGCACGCCCTTTACCGGCAACTTTCGCCTAATCAATCCCATCTCAACGCAGGGTCTCTATACGGCCCTTTACTTTCAAGACGACTGGCGTGTGTCGCAGAAGTTAACGCTGAACCTCGGTATTCGATGGGATCTGCAGCAAGGCAATCGCGAAAAGTGGGGACGCATTGCCTGGTTCGATCCTGATGCGCCAAGCCCGATCGCACAAGCGGCTGGCCTCCCCAATCTTCGCGGTGCTGTTCGTTGGGTGAACGGCGACAATGGACGGAACCAGCAGGACACGCCCCTGACCGACTTTGCTCCTCGAATCGGTCTCGCGTACAAGATTACCGACAAGCTGGTGCTGCGGACCGGGTACGGCCTCTTCTACGTGCCGCGAAATATTCAGGGAAATAATCTCGGCGCCATCACCGCATTCCGGGATACGCCAATGGTCACCAGCCTTGACAACAACATCACACCGCTGAACCGGCTGTCGAACCCGTATCCACAAGGCGTCCTGCCTCCAGTGAATGATCGCGATCCAGGCGCAAACATCGGCGCTCAGATCCAGGCTCCGTTTTACGAGAACAAATCAAGCTACACGCAACTCTGGAGTTTTGCGCTGCAGTGGGAGATGCCCGGGAGGGTGGTGATGCAGGCTATGTATTGGGGCAACAAGGGGACTAACCTGCTCGCTCCCAGTCAAAACATCAACCAATTGCCCAACGAGTATCTGAGCCTCGGGAACGCTTTGAACGATCAAGTGCCGAATCCGTTCTTTGGTGTCATCACCGCGGGTCCTCTATCGAGCCGCACCATTTCGCGCCGGCAATCTCTTCTGCCTTTCCCGCAGTACTCCGGTGAATCCGGCGTGCAACGGGTGTTTGCACCTTTCGGCAATTCAAGCTGCAACGGCGCGACGTTACAGGCCGAGCGTCGGCTCGCGCAGTCCCTAACGTTCCTGCTCGGCTACACGTGGTCAAAAGCCATTGACGATGTGAATACGCCGATCGATGTGTACAACCGGCGCCTCAGCCGTGCTCTGTCGGCATTTGATACGCCGCACCAGTTCATCGGGAGCTGGGTTTACCAACTCCCGGTCGGCAAGGGGCGGCAGTTGGACCTCGGAGGAGCCGCCAATGCAATTCTCGGAGCCTGGGATCTTAGCGGCATCGTTCGTATACAAAGCGGCCAACCCGTGACCATCAACACTCCGGCGGTCAATAACGGGAGGAGTGGCAAGCTCGACAATCCAAGCATCGGCCAGTGGTTCGATACGAGAGTCTTCAGTGCTGCTGCGCCCTTCACGTTCGGCAATATCGGAACGCGTTCTCCCGATATCCGCACCGACTTCACTCGAAATGTCGATGTCGTTATGGTGAAGAAGTTCCCGTTCACCATCAAGGATCGTGAGATCGTTCCGCAGTTCCGTGCCGAGTGCTTCAACCTGTTTAACACGCCGCAGTTTGCCGCTCCGAACGGAATGGTAACTTCGCAGCAGTTCGGCACCGTCACACGACAGGCAAACACGTCCCGGCAATTTCAGTTCGGGCTGAAGATCGCCTTCTGAGACCTCAAGCGAACACGCGCTATTTCAGGCATAGTATGACTCTTTCTGTACTTCGCATTCTTTTCTGTGGTTTCACCATCTCGCTTAGCTGTGCAGTGGCGCAAACGGATCTGGTGATCTACGGTTGCACATCGGGCGGGATTGCGGCGGCGATTCAAGCCAAACGCATGAACAAGTCTGTGATCGTGGTTTGCCCCGAGCTTCATCTCGGCGGCCTCACCGCAGGCGGCCTCGGCTGGACTGATTCGGGGAACAAGGCCGTGATCGGAGGCCTTTCGCGCGAGTTTTACCACCGCGTTTGGCAGCACTACGACAAACCGGAAGCATGGCGCTGGCAAAAACGCGAGGAGTACGGCAACAAGGGGCAGGGAACAGAGGCATTGGACAAGACCGGGCGGACCATGTGGATCTTCGAGCCGCATGTTGCCGAACAGGTGTACGAGCGCTGGGTCAAGGAAGTGAAGGTTCCGATCATTCGGAATGCCTGGCTCGACCGTGCGAAAGGCGTAAAGAAGAATGGTGACCGGATTGTTTCCATGACCACACTGGACGGGAAAACATATTCCGGCAAGATGTTCATCGACGCTACCTACGAGGGTGACCTTATGGCGGCCGCCGGTGTCGATTACCATGTCGGCCGCGAGTCAACGAGCACCTACGATGAGAAGTGGAACGGCGTTCAGACGGGTGTGTTGCACCATCGCCATCATTTTGGG
>DASQVJ010000039.1:0-6588 GCA_035640835.1 Bryobacteraceae bacterium | reverse complement strand
CCTGGCCGTCGCCGCGGCGAGGCGATCTTGGTCAGGTTACACGCGATTCGCTCCAAACCGCATTTACTTCGGATGCCAATCTCTTCTAGATTGATATCGACATCAACGTCGCTCCTGGGCAAAGCCAGAGTGGCGTAAAGGGAATCCAGCCTCATCCCAAGGGTTCATCCATCAAGCCGCCCATGTCGAAGATGAGCGAGTACTGGACTGCGGTCTTGATGAATAGATTGCCGGTGAATACATCAAAGGCATCGCCCAACATAGCTGCAGCTGCCGATCGCGACGGTGCTCCGGATGCCAGACTAGTCGACCGCAACTAATACCTTGGTGGTCGACGCCGGATCCGCCGCCCACTCCGCAAACGCGTCCGGTGCCGAGCTTATCGGCACCACTTTGGAGACCGTCTCCGAAAGCGGCAGGCTTCGAGTCGAGAGCATCTGGATGACGCCGGCGAAGTCGTCCTGCAGTGCGTTCCGCGAGCCGAGGATATCCAACTCCTTCATCACGAAAAAGCGAGTCTCGTAGGTGACGGCCTCTTTCGCGTAGCCGACGTAAACCACTCGACCCGTGAACGCCACTTCGTCGACAGCGGCCCGAAACGTCTCGGGCAGGCCGATCGCCTCGATCACGACGTCGGGTCCCAGGCCCTCCGTCAGGCTGCTCAGAACCTCGTGCAAGTTCTGTGACTTCGAGTTGACTACCTCATGCGCGCCCATTCGTTTTGCAAGGTCGAGCTTGCGGTCGTCGACATCGACGGCGATCACGCGAGAGCCCTTGTAGGCTGATGCCGCGATCGCTCCCAGGCCGATCATGCCGCAGCCAAGGACCGCGACCGTATCGTTGGGCTCCACACGACCTCTTTGGGCCGCGTGGAAACCGACCGAGAGTGGTTCCACCATGCAGAGCTGCTCACGCGTGAGGCCCTCCGCTCGAAGCAGCTTCGTCCAGGGCACCACCAGGAACTCGGCGAGCGCTCCGTCACGTTGTACGCCGAGTGTCTGGTTAAACTGGCACGCGTTTACACGACCGCGGCGGCAGGATGCGCAGCGGCCACAAGCAGTGTAGGGCGAGAGCGTTACATCCTGCCCGATTTGGATGGTTTCCGGCACGCCCGGTCCCAACGCCTCGACGCGGGCCGAGATCTCATGACCGGGAATCCGAGGATAGCTGATCAGCGGATTCTTTCCTCGATAGCTATTCAGATCGGTGCCGCATAAGCCGACCATTCGGATTCGCAGCAAGACTTCACCATCGTTCGGCTTCGGCTCGGCGACCGTCCCGAGATGAATGGAGCCGGGCTGTTGAAGAATTAACGCACGCATGAGTACTGGCAGTTTATCGCTGCCGCCATCTTCGAGCGAAGCGTTAGCCTGCACCGCCGGTGCCGACAGGCTCGGGCCGCTCGCTCCAGACGGCTCGATTGAAGTCGCGATTCATCTGGGCGATGACTTCGAGCTTGATCGCTTTCGGGCAGACCGCTTCGCACTCGCCGATGTTGCTGCAATGGCCGAAGCTTTCCTCGTTCATTTGCGCCACCATGCGGATGGCGCGGCGGCGGCGCTCCGGTTGACCTTGCGGCAGCATCGCCAGATGGTGGATTTTGGCGCCGGTGAAGAGTGCCGCCGCGGCGTTTGGACATGCCGCAACGCAGGCTCCGCAACCGATGCATTGAGCCGAATCCATTGCACGGTCGGAGAACTCCTTCGGAACAGGCACCGCATTCCCGTCCGGAGCGCTTCCGGTCGAGACGGATACGAATCCGCCCGCGGCGATGATGCGGTCGAACGCGCTGCGATTCACCACCAGGTCCTTAATGACCGGAAATGCCGAGGCGCGCCAAGGCTCGATCCAAAGTTCGTCGCCATCTTTGAAGTGGCGCATGTGGAGCTGGCAGACGGTGCTCTTGCGTTGTGGTCCGTGCGCGACTCCGTTGATCATGAATCCGCACGATCCGCAGATGCCTTCGCGGCAATCATGGTCGAAGGCGATAGGGTCTTCGCCCTTTGCGCTCAGGTCTTCATTGACGACATCGAGCATTTCCAGGAACGACATGTCCGGGTTGATGCCCTTCGCCTCGTATTTCACCATTCGGCCTGGCGTCTGGGCATTCTTCTGGCGCCAGACGTGGAGTGTCAGATTCATGGATGCAATTTGCTCCGTCTTACTTGTAGCTACGCTGCGATGGATGGACGTAGTTAAACGTCAACGGCTCTTTGTGCAGGATCGGGCTCTCGTTGTAGCCCGTGTACTGCCAAGCGGCAACGTACGAGAACTTGTCGTCGTGTCGCAGAGCCTCACCCTCTTCCGTTTGGTATTCCTCACGGAAGTGACCGCCGCAGGACTCTTCCCGCGCGAGTGCGTCGATGCACATCAGCTCGGCAAGCTCAAAGAAATCGGCGACCCGGCCTGCGCTTTCGAGCGCCTGGTTCAGCTCCTCCGCTGAGCCTGGAACATTGACGTTTTGCCAGTATTCCTCGCGCAGTTCGCGGATGCGCGCGATGGCATGCTTCAAGCCGCCGGCATTGCGAGCCATGCCGCAGTGATCCCAAACAAGCTTGCCTAGTTCGCGGTGGTAGGAGGCGACGGTTCGCTTGCCATTGATGGAGAGGAGCTTGTTTGTCATCTCCACCGTGCACCGCTCGGCAAGCTGGAACTCAGGATGCGACGTGTCGATCTTCTCTATTTTGTTGGATGCGAGGTAATTGCCAAGCGTGTACGGAATGATGAAGTATCCGTCGGACAATCCCTGCATCAAAGCGCTCGCACCCAGGCGATTGGCTCCATGGTCCGAGAAGTTCGCCTCGCCCAGAACGAAGAGACCGGGTATGGTGCTCATCAGGTGATAGTCGACCCAGAGGCCGCCCATCGTGTAGTGGATGGCAGGGAAGATGCGCATGGGCATCCGATAGGGATCGTCGCCCGTGATGCGCTCGTACATCTCGAACAGATTTCCGTAGCGTTCTTCGATCGCCTTTCGACCGAGGCGCTTGATGGCATCGCCGAAATCGAGGTAAACACCGAGACCGCTCGGGCCGACGCCGCGACCTTCGTCGCACACAGCCTTCGCTGCTCGCGACGCGACGTCACGCGGCACAAGGTTGCCGAAGCTCGGGTAACGGCGCTCGAGGTAGTAGTCGCGTTCGGATTCGGGGATCTCGGAAGGTACTCGTTTGTCGCCCGCTTTCAGAGGGACCCAGATGCGCCCGTCGTTGCGGAGTGACTCGGACATAAGAGTCAGCTTGGATTGATAGTCGCCCGAAACCGGGATGCAGGTCGGATGGATCTGCGTGAAGCAGGGATTGCCGAACAGAGCGCCCTTCTTGTGGGCGCGCCAAATGGCGGTGGTGTTCGAACCCTTGGCATTGGTCGAGAGGTAGAAGACGTTGCCGTATCCCCCCGTGGCGAGGATCACCGCATCGGCGACATGAGACTCCACCTTCCCGGTGATCAGGTTGCGTGTGACGATGCCGCGTGCCTTGCCGTCGACGACCACCAGGTCAAGCATCTCCGTACGAGGCGACATGATGACCCGGCCCGCTCCGACCTCGCGTTCAAGAGCCTGGTAGGCACCGAGCAGGAGCTGCTGGCCCGTCTGTCCTCGAGCGTAGAACGTTCGCGAGACTTGTGCGCCGCCGAAGGATCGATTCGCGAGTGTTCCACCGTACTCGCGCGCGAACGGGACGCCTTGCGCGACGCACTGATCGATGATGTTGACGCTGATCTCAGCCAGACGATACACGTTGGCTTCACGAGCGCGGAAGTCGCCACCTTTTACCGTGTCGTAGAAGAGCCGGTAAATGCTATCGCCATCGTTCTGATAGTTCTTTGCGGCGTTGATTCCGCCTTGGGCGGCGATGCTGTGCGCGCGTCGAGGCGAGTCCTGGAAGCAGAAACATTTGACGTTGTAGCCGAGCTCTCCGAGCGTTGCGGCTGCCGATGCTCCGGCCAGACCACTTCCGACAACGATGATGTTGTATTTGCGCTTGTTTGCGGGATTGACCAGCTTCAGGTCAAATTTGGTGCGATCCCAAGCAGTTTCGATGGGCCCGTCAGGAAGCTTTGAATCGAGTTTGATGTCTACAGGTGTTTCGACGGTCATGGCTTTGGTACGACTCCCAGCATCACGGAGATGGGGATCGAAATGTTGCCGAGCAGAATCAGGATGGAGAAGATGGCGGCGAATCGGCGCAGCAACGGACTGTATTTCGGGTGGTTCGCCCCAAGCGACTGAAACATGCTCCACAGCCCGTGGTACAGGTGCAGGCACAGGAACACCATCGCCACGATGTAAACGAGCGAGATAAGCGGATTTGAGAACGCGGCGACGACATTCTCGTACGGCTTCAGGTGCTCGAATTCGGGGGTAAGCTTGCCAAACGTGAACTGCAGGAGATGGTACACGATGAACGCGGCCAGGATGGGGCCGCTCCAGTACATGGTTCTTGCTGCGTAGGACGAAATGATGCTGTCTTTCTTCACGTACCCGACCGGTCGAGCGGCCTTTTTCAGTGCGGCCAGCTGGATCGCGGTCCAGATGTGCAGCACAACGGCGAGCAGCAAGACGGCTCGCGCGCCCCACAGGAGGGCGGGCACTTGTCGAAGGGAAACCGCATAGTGATCCAGGACTTCGCGGCCGAGGTAAATCTGGAGGTTGCCCAGCATGTGGGCCAAGACGAAGCCAAAGAGGATGATTCCAGTAACGGCCATGACGACTTTTTTGCCGATCGTGGCCTGATAGAAGCGGGCAGTCCGGTTAAGGTTACTGTCCACTGCGACGGCACTCATTCGCAGCTCTCCATTCAGATTTTGATGAAATTTGTGTTCTGTCTATGGGATGACGAACCACTTTCATTGTATTCGAAAAGTCGTTCATTGGCTGAGACTTGCGCGCCGTCCAGCCAGTCCAAAATGGACTGCGGCCGGGTGACCGATGCTCAGGAGTTCGGCCCTGGGCCCGTCTTGAGAGTTACTGGCTGACCATGCGGTGTGTGCCGGTAAGCGTCTGCCCACGCCTCTTTACGGTCGAGCAGGGTAGCCCGGTCGGTTAACCCTTTTCCGGTAACCAGCTTTTCCAAAGCTGTGAGCCAGTGCTCGTAATACCGCGTCCCGTCATCCGGCTCGCCACGTTCCTCTGCCTGCTTGAGCTCGGCGGCAAGTGCTTCAGCCCATTCCTTCCAGGTGAAGTGTCCGTGTTCCGAGAGCTTGACCGCGAGCGCGAATGCCTGCGCCTGCCACGGTTCCGCGAACACGGGCCCGTCCTGGTCACGAGGAAGCCGGGTCAAGCCGGCCAGTCGTTCTGCGTTGAGGTGGGTGTCAGACGTGCTCAAGATAGTCGTCCCAGAGATCGAGGTGAACGTAGTCGTGGGGAGAAGCTTGCTCGCCCCAAAGGTCACGAGCCGCGAAACGAACGGAGTACACGTGCTGGCGATGCTCGCCCTCGTTCCGTGCGTTGGTATCCGGGAACAAATAGACGCCATGATCGAGAACGATCTGCCCGATTTTTCCGCGTGCATATCGAGGCAGCCGGGTGTGTCCAGTTGGATGGACGTTCCGTGCACGGACACGCTGCCCTATCTTGAAAAGCGGCGGCTTCGAAGGATCGACACTCGACGCGATGCCCCGGTTCAGCCGTCGAGCTTCGTCAATCGTCATGGGCGGTGTCGCTTTGTCTGCGCCTGGAGCAGGTTTGCCGTTCTTGAGTTCCTCCGCCGCAACCAGCCTGTGGTCAACCAGCTGCTTCTCGAGCACGGCGAGCCATCGCTCGTAATAGCTCATCCTCAGATACTCCGCAGGAGGCAAGGTCTCAATCTCGTGGCGCCAAGCGTCGAGGCTCCATCTCTGAAAGGCGGCAATGGCGCGCCGTAGCGCGAACACGCGACCCTCCCATTCAGCGTGAAAAACCGGCTCGTTCTCTTCACGTTGGACGGGGCCCATGCCATGCATGCCGCCCATGTCATGGACTCCGTTCACCCGCCGTCCCTCTTGGCAGAGATCCTGGTAACACCGATCATCGAATCGCGCGTGACCAGCCCTGCCAGGTCGTCTTCCGTCAGATTCTCGGTGCCGAGTGGACGCTCCGGGAGAACCAGGTAGCGCAGCTCGGCGGTGCTATCCCAAACATGTACTTCAACATCCTCAGGAAGCGAGAGCCCAAACTCCCTAAGCACGCCTCTCGGGTCGATGACAGCCCGAGACCGATATGCAGCGGACTTGTACCAGACTGGCGGCAGCCCCAGCACGGGCCACGGATAGCAGGAGCACAGGGTGCAGACCACCAGGTTGTGCACCTTCGGGGTGTTCTCGAGAACCACCATGTGCTCTCCCTGATGACTCGAGTACCCGAGCTCAGCGAGTGCCGAAGCAGCATCGGCCAACAGACGCTTCTTGTATTCCGGGTCGACCCACGCACGAGCCACAACACGTGCACCGTTACGGGGTCCTACTTTGTTTTCGTAGGTATCGACCACTGCATCGAGGGCGGCCGGATCGACGAGTCCCTTCTCGACAAGCAGTGATTCAAGCGCCTTAACGCGGAGCGTCGGATCGTTAGGAACAGCTTGATGCTCGTGCGTGTGGTGCTCATCGTGC
>DASQVJ010000038.1:0-5916 GCA_035640835.1 Bryobacteraceae bacterium | reverse complement strand
GTGTCTCGTTTACCCCGCAGCCGGCAGCAACACACGAAAACCTGCGCCGCCGAGCTCCCCCTCCACCAGCGCGATCTCCCCTCCAGACAACATCGTGCTTCGCTTCGCAATGGAGAGTCCCAAACCCATACCTTCTTTCTTGAACGAAATCGTCGGCTCAAAGAGGGTGCTGCGAGCCAACGAGCTCAATCCTGCTCCCGAGTCGTGAACTTCGATCGCGATCTTGCCGTCGCGCTCGTACACCTTGCCTCGAACCGTTCCTCCCTGCCCCGCCGCATGCGCCGCGTTCTCCAGCAGGTTCGTCAACACTCCACGAATCAGATCGGCATCGGCACATGCTGCCACATCCCTCTCCACCTGAACGTCATAGCTAACCTCGGGATGAGCCGACCTCAGAAACGCAATCCGCTCCTTCAGAATTGCGGTCACGTCCACCGGTTGCAGCCTCACGGGAGGCTCCGACGCGAAATCCGAAAACGCGCGCACACGGCGCTCGAGCGTCGTCACCTCCTCGGCGACAATCTGCGATGCCTGCTCGATGAACTCCGGGTCATTCTCCGCCCCACGAGCCTGAATCTCCTCCATCGCCAGCCGGATCGGCGTGAGCGAATTCTTCATCTCATGAGCCATCTTCCGTGCGAGCGTTTGCCAGCTCTCCACCTTGGCGAGTTGAACCAACTTCTCCTGCGTCAATTTCAACTCTTGCGCCGATTCATTGAAGGCTCTCATCGCCGCCCCGACTTCATCCGTGCTCCTTGGTCTGAGTCTGATGTCGAAGTTGCCGTCTGCCAGCTGGCGCAATGCGCGAGTGAGGTCCGCGATCGGTTTCGTCACCAGATGCGCCGAGAACATCAGCACCAGGAAAGCGGTGAACCAAACTCCCGCGCAGAGCGAGAGCAACGTGTACAGGTAGCCTCTGCGCAGGTTCGTTCTGGAGGCGGTATCCACCAGCATCCGAGCGTCCGCATGCTGAGCTTGCAAGTCATCGAGCGACACGCCAAGCCCCCGCTCGTACACATCCACAGCATTGGCTCGCCGCACCAGGTAAAGCAGGCGATCCCCTTGGACCATGAAATGCTCGTGCTGTCCCGGCTCGAGCTCGCTGAGCGGAACCTGCTTCACCGGCTTAATAGTGCCGGCTTGGACGGCAGCTTTCAAACCCTCACGTGTTCTTTGATACAGCGCACGTCCAGTTTTTTCCACCGATCTCGAGAGGACGTCTACTTGCGCCGTGCTTGCGTGCGAAAGACTGCGATCCAGCAGTCCAACGGTAAGCCAGATCGTCAACGTCAGCGGCACCAGCGTCGCCAGTAGAAACATAGCGATCAGACGCCCGCGTAACGTTCTCAATCCGCCTCCTTACCTCCTGGGTGGCTGATACTCGAGATCTGTAACACTCCGGATTCCACCCGCCAATAATTCTGTTCGCGCGTTCTTTGTGCCCGGCTAAATATGTCGATGAGCGTTGACAGGCTCACCGCACCGTCGTCCGACCAGGTCGCGGGATCCCGAGGCTCCTGCGCTCGAATCTCCAGGCGAACCACAACGGCTCGACCCGACAGCCCGGAGCTTGAGAACGCCATCTGGTCAAGACACCAAGCCTCGGCACGCTCGGCCGACAGGCCTTTCGTCGCCTCGCCATTACGAAGCCTCTTGACCTGGAACGTCTCCTCCCAAAGATCGTAGCTGAAGATAAATCGCTCCAGGTTCCTCTTCAGCACCGGACCCTGCGGACCTGACGAAACCGTCAGTTGAAAGTCGAACGGCACAGCCCTGCCATCACGCACTCTCTGCAGGGGTTTTCCGGATAAGAAATGTAGCCGCGGCGCCGCGATGCGCACCAGGTCGCCCTGACTGCGCACTACAAGCTCCTGCGCGAACAGGCCGGTCAGATAGCCCAGCAGCGCAAGCAAGGAGAGTCGAACACATCTGCTCAGGGATGCGCTCATTCGTGGGTCTAGAAGTTCGTACTCACAATAAACATCGGCTCTATACGGCCAGCACGCAAGGGAAAGGCCACAGAAACCGCCAAGCCGTCGCGCAACTTGCCCAACAACAAGGAAGCACCGGCACTATGGCGCAGCACTCTTGCGCGATCCCGATTCCACACGGAACCCGTATCGTAAAAGACGCGCACGATGCGGTATCGGTACTCCGCCGAACCGTGTGCAACACGCCCCCCGCCTAGGGGAGCAAGCTCATATTTATTCCACCCACGCAAAAGCTGGGTGTTACCGACCACGAACTGCTCAAACAAGGGGGCCGTGCCGCTGATGGTTCCCGCCCCCGCGCGCACCAGAACTTCTTGATCGCTCCAGGTCTTGCTGTAAACGCCCTGAAGATAGTGCCGCGTATACGCGAAGTCACTATCAAGAATATTGGTGGCCGCCCGCAGGCTGTAACCTGCATCCACCTCCTGCCGTGAACTGCCCGAGCCAACCCATCTACGGCGATATCGCAGAGTTCCTATAACCGCATGTGCAGACTCAAACCGGGCGACCGGAAACTGATACTCGAGCTGCTGAAAACTCATACCCGTCGTTAAGGTCAGGTACTGAGTCAGCGCAAACGAGATGCTTGGTTCGTAGTTAATGCGAGTTCTGTAGAGCTGCGAGAAGCCGTCGGACTCCATCGCCTGAAGCGACGCCGCGTTCCACTGCTGGTGGAACCGCTCAACCGAAAACCGTACCCGAACCGATTCCCCGATCGGCCGCGAAATACGGAAGTTGAAACCGGCGTACCGCTCTACAAGTTCATCCCCATCGCTCTGGACGCCTGCCGCGACTTGATTTGCCCCAAGGTGGAAGTTGCCCTCCACCCCTCCCGTCCATCCGAGCTGCGAATGGTACGAGGCTTTGGTAACACTGGCGTCTTCCTCGAGTCGCCTCCGAGTCGTATGGAAGGCAACCCGGATGTACTGAGGCGTACTGCCCTTCAGTAACTTGGCTTCCACTGTCATCGCCCGCAGCTCTTTGCGAATCCGGCCGGCCAGATCGTCGACCTTCACTTGCTCGAACGGCGTTCCGACCAGCTCGTCAATGTCACGCCTTAAACCGGAGCTGAGCCGTTCGTGGTCGCGGTCGTCGATTTCAACGGATTCAACCAGATATCGAGAGTTAACGTTCTCGGGCGCCGCCGGAGGCACGTTGGCTTCCAACGCACCCGCAGCCAGCAGCAGGGCAATCGTGGGGATGAACCGCATTCTGCACACGCTTAGAAGCAATACGCATGCCAGTCGTAAGTCGTTGCAAAAAGGTTGGATTTAGCGGATAGATGTGTGAACCCCATTCACAGGTAGGGCGCACACCGATAGGAAGGGAGGGCCCGAGTCCCGTTGTCGGGACCCGAGCCTGAGGAGAGAAACTACTTGTTGTGTGTTAGACGGTCGTAGATAAAACCCGCAGCGCCGCCTGACAACGCGCCGATCGCTGCACCTTTGCCACCGCCTGCCAAGGCGCCGATTGCTGCGCCTGCACCAGCGCTTCCGCCGACAATCGCCACCGATTTGCCTAGCGAGCGTCCACGCTTCTCACGAACCACCACACGCTCACGGTCGTACTGAGGTTCCACATATCGTCGAATAACCCGAGGCTGAGCCCGGTACGTACGGTACTCGACGGGCGCGTACGCCACGTTCGTTGCTACCGGCGGGTCCACACAGTTTTGCGCGTAGGTCGCCATTGGCTGCCCCACCATGTTCGCCTGTGGATATTCCGCCTGAGGCGCTGCCTGGCCATAAGTAGCGACCGGGGCCGTCGGGTACGCCGCATTTGGCGCCGCAAAAGCATTCACCGTCGCCTCCGGTTTGCGAGCCCATCCTAAAGCAGCCACAAGGGCCAGCAGGCTGAAACCACCGATCAGGATTGCGTTCTTCATTTTGGGTGTCATCACTCTTCCTCCACTCGACCAGACGAGGTTAGAACCTCTGGAGTTGCTAAAGTTTTGTTCATGTTTTTGGCCAATAACCTGCTTACAATCCAATGAGATGAGTAGTACTACGTTAAACTAGAACTTGAGGAGGTCAGGCACAATGCATTGGGATCGAAGAACAACCCTCATCGCAGTCTTGGTCGCCCTGCTGCTTCTGACGGTCGGAATTTTTGCTTCCCGGGACGGTAACTTTGGCGATACGGCGCGACTTTTTCCGGTTCGCGTGAACGGCAAGATCGGCTACATCGACGCGAAAGGCAAACTGGCGATCCAGCCGCAGTTTTCAAATGCCGGTCTGTTCGCGGACGGTTTGGCACCCGTCCTTGCCGGCGACAAATGGGGATACATCGACCAGAGCGGTAAGTTGACCGTTCAGCCCCAGTTCGAGGCAGCCGATCCTTTCAGCGACGGTCTTGCCGTCGTCGGCTTCAACCAGAAGCTCGGTTATGTCGATCGCACCGGCCGATTTGCGATCAACCCTCAATTCGAGGGAGCCGGGCGATTCGAAGATGGTTTGGCTCCGGTGCTCGTCAATGGCAAATGGGGATTTATTAACAAGAAGGGTCAGTGGGTCATCAACCCTGCCTTCGACGAGGCAAACAGCATGTCCGACGGCCTGGCGCTGATCCGTATGGGCAAATCGTACGGCTACATCGATAAAACAGGCAAGATCGCGATCAACCCGCAGTTCGAGTCAGCAGGATCCTTCGCGGATGGACTCGCCTTGGCTCGATTAGGCGGCAAGTACGGCTATATCGATAAGAAGGGCGCTTGGGCGATCAGTCCGCAATTCGACGATGCCGCCGAGTTCTCCGACGGACTGGCAGCCGTGAGAGTCGGCAACCGCTTCGGCTACATCGACAAAAAGGGCAAACTGGTGATCAACCCGCAGTTTGAAGATGCAGGCGATTTCGCCGGTGGACTAGCCCCGGTTTGGTTAGGTCAGAATCAGGGCTATATCAATCGCGAAGGTCGCTACGTCTGGAATCCCACGACCTGAGGATTACTGTGTTCGGCCGGTTGAATGACGGAAAAGCTCTTCGAGACTGACCACTTTCAGCGCGGCGTGATGTGTTGACTCGAGATGTACTGGCGGCGCTACACCCGCTTCAACGGCCTCGCGCCATCGGGCAACACAAAGGCACCATCGATTCCCCGGCTTCAGTCCGGGAAACCATGGCCGAGGCGTCGACAAATCGTTCCCTTGCGCCTTGCTGAACTCCAGGAACTCCTCAGTCATCTCCGCACAAACAGTATGGGATCCCGTGTCGTCTTCCCCGGTATCGCAGCAGCCTGTCCGATAAAATCCCGTCATCGGATCCTGTGAGCAGGGAGCCAGGAGCCCTCCCAAAACGTTCTTGCGTTCGCTGGTCACATTCCGATTGTAGAAGGAGCTTCAATCGTAGTTGCCCTCAACGAACCACTTACCGCCTTCTGAAAAGATGCGATAAAGCAAGCCTCCTTCGCAGGCGACATCCCACTCATCACGATCCCATGAAGTCGTCGTCCACCAGTCTCCGGAACTTCGCCAAGGTCCCCCATACGCAACCACTCGCGCTCGAATCCCCGGAGCCGCCAACGAAACCGGTCGACCACCCCTGGTCTGCACCTTCGCTTCCAGAGGAGGCCGATAATAGCGCAAAGCCAGTCGAGGCTTCACCTCCCGAGCCGTCCACTCCTCGCCCATGACAAACCGGTTCATCCGAAACGCCCCGGGACGATGCGTGTTGAGCATCTCAGGAGAACCGATGTTGTCTTCGCCCACCACAGCCGCAATCCGCGCGATCGTCACTTCCAATCGTTCCGGCTCCGGACCCTGCGGGATAAATAGCCCGTTTTGCAAGCGCCTGGGCTCGACAGGTTCAACCTCCACGGCAACACCCAGAATCGGGGCACCAGGAGGATACGCATTCAGATCGTATTGCAGCAGCTTCACCAAAAGACCGGCATCCCGACCCGGCACCGGCAAACGCAGTGTCCTCTGGT
>DASQVJ010000037.1:0-5919 GCA_035640835.1 Bryobacteraceae bacterium | reverse complement strand
AAGTTGCGGTGGCACTGTGTAATTTAAACGCCCCGCAATCGATGGTTCTTTGCTTCGACCAGGTGGAAGCTTTGCTATCACATCCGGCTGACTTCACTGGTCTTGCGGCCTTGGCGGCTCTCAATACCGAGCTGAGGGCTCACCTCAAAAAAGCGTTGCTCTTGTTTGCCACGCAGACGGCCTTTCTCGCTTCCATCCGCACGCAAGTGCCTGGTGCCGATCAGGACCGCCTGTTGCGAGATCTTGTGTTCTCGCTGAAGCCTCTGAAGTTTCAGCAGGGCCATGAACTTGTGCGCTCGCTACTCGACTCTGTTGAATCACTCCGCGTGCATTCGGCTCGAGTGCGCGATCCTCTGTGGCCAATAAACGCCCAAGAGCTTCGCTCGTTCTTCGGTCCTGGCGATGCGCTGGTCGCGCGGAAGGTCATCTTTCGTGCGCGTGAACTATTCGACGCTGCCCGAGGCTGCCGTGGGGCTGAGCAGCACATTTCGCTCGAGGAGTTTCTTGGGCAGGAACTGGAAAAACGCCGAATGGTTGCGATCACCAAGAACGATACATCGCAATCCGAATCAACGCTTAAGGACGGACTGCCGTTGCTGCTGCATGGAACCGGTTGGACCATCGCACACACAACGCCCGCGATGCGCAACTTCGATCTGGTCGCCAACAAGGTGGATCGAAAGATCGCGATTGCCGTGCTCGGACAAGAGAACTCGACTGCGATTGCGAAGAGGCTCGGCAGAATTCTGGAAGACAAGCACACGCATGGTCGTCAGATCGTGCTCGTTCGCGATGCACGACTGGGTTTCCCCAAGACCGCGAAGGTCCTGCGTGAGCGAGTGGAAAAGATCACTAGCGAAGGCGGAATTCTGCTTGAAGTCTTGCCTGAGGCGGTGGCTGCACTCGAAGCTCTCCGGTCCTTGCTTGCTGAGGCCGAAGCAGGCGATCTATCGAACAATGGCGAGTCGATTGGCGGAGAGTTCGTGGAAAGGTGGATGGGCAAGCATATGCCTGCCGAGTTAGATTCGATACTAGGCAGGCTATCTTCGCCGTTGAAGGGTTCCGAAGCTCACGACAGTGATCTCCGCGGACTTTTGGCCGATCTTATAGCAGAACGGCGTGTGCTGAGTGTGCCGGAAGCTGCGACCGAGTTAGGGCGTTCGCAGGAGGAGATTGCAAGTTGTGCGCGTCGTCACGCTGATTCGATCGGTTATCTCGAAGGTAACCCGTCAGCGCTCTTCTTCCTCGTTGCCGGTGGAGGAGCCTGAAATGACGCGCGTAACTCTAACTGTCACGGATGTCCGCAATGAGATCCGGCGGGCTGCGGGTGTAACAGCGGCCGAGGCGTCCGCGAATGCGACGACTGGAAAGTTGTTTCATCAAGTCGCCGCGGAACTGCTCGGCACACAGGGCGCGAACAACTGGGAATCATACTTCGATCCGGATCGTTTGCACGCCGAGGATGCGGCTGAGAGCCTGAGCAGGCATGTCTATGACCGGTTGCTTGGGCCACTCGTGACAGCACGCCGGGCTGCGCTCGCCGAGAGTGGACCGGAACTGCTCGGGCTTTGGAAAGCTGTCCAGGACCTTTGCGCATGGAGCACCGGTGCGCTGCGTGAATTGGAACAGCGCGGCATCATCCGCTTCGATTCCGCGCGATCCGCGTGGACGTACGTCGAATCGCTGGTTCAGACAGAGCAATCATTCACGTGGACATTGCCGGCGCCAGGCATGGAGATCGAGATTGTCGGGCGACCTGATTGTCTTTGGATCGACCCGGCAACCCAGAGACTTTGCGTGCTCGAATGGAAGCTCTCGAGGTCGACGCCGGAGGCTGATCTGGCGCAGGTCTGCCTTTACCATAAGCTTCTGCAGGCGAATTCAAGTGATTCGTTGGCGGTGATCTGGTTCGCACCCCAACTGGACATGCAGTGCTATACGGCCCGGAGCGTGAGCGAGGCGCAGGACCGACTAGTCGAGTTAATCGTTCAGATGGCGAAAACTCGACTGAACCCTGTCGAACGCGGGCCCGTCGTTGCCTTCGCTCGATCGGCGGAACCCGATACGGAACAGCTAGGGAATCGTATCGTTCGCGTATTGGCCGAGTTTGGTGTGAACGCGAAGCTCAGCGGGCCTGCGATCGTGGGACCTACGTTTCTGCGATATCACGTGATGCCAGGCAAGGGCGTGAGCGCTACGAAGCTCCACAAATTGACTGGCGACTTGCAGATTCACCTCGGCCTGCGACATCCGGTTGTCATTGGAGTCGAGAACGGGCGAATTGCGATCGATGTCGAAAGGACGGAACGGCAGACGGTGCTGCTGAGCAGTGTTGAAGACCAGCTGCCGCTACCAGCACCAACGGGTTCATCCCGCTTCCCGGTTGGTGTGGACCTGAACGGTCGACTGCGGATGGCCGATTTCGCTGACTCCGGTTCGGCGCACTTACTTGTTGCGGGCTCCACGGGCAGCGGCAAAAGCGAATGGCTGTTGAGCATGATCGCGGGGCTCATGCATCAAAACACGCCGTTGACCTTGCGCTTTGTGCTGGTGGACCCGAAGAGGGTCAGCTTTGTCGAACTGGAGCATTCCCCGTATCTTTTCGAGAATCGCGGAATCGTGTTTCCGCTCGACGAGGTGGACGACATTCTGCAGCGTATGTGTGAGCTGATGGACGAACGTTACCACTGGTTCTCGCAGAATGGCGTGAAGAATCTAAGCGAGTTTCAGGAGAGGACCGGCGAGGTTCATCCGCGCGTCGTTGTTGTGATTGACGAGTTTGCCGACCTGATGTCGGACAAGCTTGGCAGGAAGCAACTGGAGGGCAATCTTCGCAGATTGAGTGCGAAGGCCCGAGGCGCGGGCATCCATCTCGTGCTTGCGACACAGCGTCCGAGTCGCGAGGTGGTGAGCGGCCTCATCAAGTCGAATTGCGGCGGCCGGGTGTGCTTGCGGGTGACGAGCAAGCTCGAGTCGAAGCTGATTCTGGATACGACGTCGGTGTCGGGCAGTGATTTGTTGGGGAAGGGTGATCTCTATTTCCTGGCAGGGAATGAGCCGGTTCGCTTGCAATCGCCATTCGTGGGTCGGGAGGAGCGGGATCGCTATTTTCGCAGCGAGCGAGTGCGAGCGGCGGGGTAGAGACGATGGACTACCAGATTGCTTGCGGGAAGAGCATCGATAAAGGCAATTCGACAGCAGGAAACAACTCGAGCGGCACCGCGTCAGGCTCCTGGTAGCGGCACATGCCGTTGCGATGGTCGAAGACGGTGACGGAACGAGTCTCGTGATCGACGATCCAGACAGCGTAAGCTCCGCCGGCGAGGGCTGTTAGTGCCTTGTCATTCAGTTCTTGCTTCCTATTTGAAGGCGATTTTACTTCGATCACAAGCTCTGGTGAGCCCAGCAGCCATCGATCGATTCTGTCGTATCGCTCCTGGGAGACGAATGCGACGTCTGCACTCCAGAGCTCGTGTTCGGGGAATGGTCGATAGGGGAACTCGGTGTCGGTGACGCCCGGTACTCCTGCTTGCTCGGCGATTGCTTCGATGATCTTCCTAAGCCGTCGTTGCAGCTCTTTGTGAATCTTTTCCGGAAAGCTCACGAAGAAAAGCTCTCCATGGCGCAATTCGTACACGCCGCCCGGAGGATTGGGCAGGCGGTCGAATTCGTCAACAGTGAGCAGTTTTGGAAGGCTTGCGGCACTCACACGTGCTCCCATCATAAACAAAAAAGCCCCGAACTCGTTGCCGAGCGCGGGGCTTGACTTAGGGAGTGAGAGCTACCGATTAGTAGTCCATGCCGGGGCCGTGGTCGCCGCCGGGGCCGGCGGGAGCAGGCTTCTTTTCGGGGATCTCGGCCACCATCGCTTCGGTGGTCAGCATCAGAGCGCTGATCGACGAAGCATTCTGCAGAGCCGAGCGGGTCACCTTCGCAGGATCGATGACGCCGGAGGCAACCAGGTCTTCGAACTGACCGCTGGCGGCGTTGTAGCCGTAATTAGTGTTGGGGTTTTTACGGATTTCGCCGATGATCACAGCACCTTCGTGACCGGCGTTGCCCACAATCTGGCGAATGGGCTCTTCGCAGGCGCGGCGGATGATGTTGACACCGATCTGATCGTCACCCTCGAGCTTGATGCCGTCGAGAGCGTTCGCGGCGCGAAGAAGAGCAACACCGCCGCCAGGAACAATGCCTTCCTCGACAGCAGCGCGGGTCGCGTGCAGAGCGTCTTCGACGCGAGCCTTCTTCTCCTTCATCTCGGTCTCAGTAGCAGCGCCAACCTTGATCACGGCAACGCCACCAGCGAGCTTCGCAAGGCGCTCCTGCAGCTTCTCGCGATCGTAGTCCGACGTGGTCTCGTCGATCTGAGCGCGCAGCTGCTTGATGCGGCCCTCGATCGTCTTCGGGTTGCCGGCGCCGTCGATGATGGTGGTGTTGTCCTTGTCGATCACGACGCGCTTGGCACGGCCGAGGTCTTCGAGGCGAACGCCCTCGAGCTTGATGCCGGTCTCTTCCATGATGGCCTTGCCACCGGTGAGGATCGCGATGTCTTCCAGCATGGCCTTGCGGCGATCGCCGAAGCCAGGGGCCTTCACGGCGCAGGCATTCAGGGTGCCGCGGAGCTTGTTCACCACGAGGGTGGCCAGCGCTTCGCCTTCCACTTCCTCAGCGATCACGAGGAGCGGCTTGCCGCTGCGAGCAATCTGCTCGAGCACGGGAAGCAGGTCCTTCATGTTGCTGATCTTCTTCTCGTGGATCAGGATGTACGGGTCCTCGAGCACAGCTTCCATGCGATCGGGATCGGTGATGAAGTAAGGGCTGAGATAGCCGCGGTCAAACTGCATACCGTCCACGGTCTGCAGCTCGGTGGTCATGGTCTTCGACTCTTCCACCGTGATGACGCCATCCTTGCCAACCTTCTTCATCGCTTCGGCGATGATGTTGCCGATGGTGGAGTCGCCGTTCGCCGAGATGGTGCCGACCTGGGCGATCATGTCGCCGCTGACGGGCTTGGAGAACTTCTTCACTTCTTCGACAACCACTTCCACGGACTTCTCGATGCCGCGCTTCAGGGCCATCGGGTTTGCACCGGCGGCAACGGCCTTCACGCCTTCGCGGAAGATCGACTGAGCCAGGATGGTCGCGGTGGTCGTGCCGTCACCGGCCACGTCGCTGGTCTTCGACGCCACTTCGCGCACCATCTGCGCGCCCATGTTCTCGAGCGGATCCTTCAGCTCGATTTCCTTTGCGACGGTTACGCCGTCCTTGGTGATCGTCGGTCCGCCGAACTTCTTCTCGAGGACCACGTTGCGGCCCTTGGGACCGAGCGTCACCTTCACGGCGTCCGCAAGCTGATTCACACCGCGCAGGATGGCCTGGCGGGAATTTTCGCTATAAACAATCTGCTTCGCTGCCATGCTCTAATCTCCTCGTCCTTACTTGGAAGCGCCGTTCGCGGCGCCCGAGAGAATGCCGAGAACCTCGTCCTCGCGCATGATGATCAGCTCTTCTCCTTCGAGCTTGATCTCGCTTCCGGAATACTTGCCAAACAGGATGCGGTCACCGACCTGCACGTCGAGCGGAACCACCTTCCCGTCCTCTAAGCGCTTGCCTTTTCCAACGGCCCGAACCTCGCCCTCCTGGGGCTTTTCCTTCGCCGAATCCGGGATGATGATGCCGCCGGCAGATTTCTGCTCCTGCTCATCAATTCGCTTCACTACGATTCGGTCGTACAGCGGTCGAATCTTCATGGTCGAACCAACCTCCAAGTTGTTCTGTTGAGTTATGGTTTTCGTGAGAACTTACCGTTGCCGGTACGCCAATTTTTTAGCACACTCGGTCGAGGAGTGACAAGAGGGTTCCGTAAGCGTATATGTAGCAGGGACTTGCGAATCTAGTACGTCGCATGCGCTGGTG
>DASQVJ010000036.1:0-12028 GCA_035640835.1 Bryobacteraceae bacterium | reverse complement strand
CGCAAGCTTCAACGAGCGATCGCCGAGTCAAGCACCCTCGAACAGTGTGTCCGGGAAGTGACGACTGCGAGCAGAGATCTTGGCTTCTCTGTCGTCTATTGGCACCCCCGCGGAGAGCTTGGCGAAACCAGAACGCAAAACACCCTCGCCCGTATCGATTTGAGCCTGAATGAACACGGGAGGTTAGCTTTCATCCAAACAGACGAGACCACGATGGGCATGAGCGTGGCTCTAGATCAATTGCTGGAGCTTCGCACGAGCCTTGTGAGAAGGCTGGATGAACTCGCGGTCAACGATCGCACGCCCGTTCGCAAAGGTGTCGTGCTGGATGGTCTGCTCGCGACCGAAGGACTTGTGGCGTTGGCGAGAGAGACGGGTCACTCCGTAGCACCAGGTGTGCGCCCGCGGGCCGCGGCCTTACTCTTTGAGGGCGAGACAGCCGGATGAAGCGGATGCTTGAATCCAGCGGACGCGCGGTGACCGTAGGTGCCGTTGGGGCTAGCCTCTTCCTGCTGCCGCTCGAGAACACTTGGGCCCAGCATATTTCGCAGGCGCTCGCAGTCGTGGCAGGACTCCTAGCTGCCGTTCGTTACCTGGGCCGCGGCCTTGGAGAAGAACGCTGGCTCTTTTTCGCATTGGTCTTTGCGTCCGTCGTGGCCTCGCTCCAGCTGGTGACAAGAGGAACGGCCTCCCCCTACGGAACGCTAATCACCATCGTTGTGCTGCTCGCTTGTGCCGGGATCTTACTAGCATCAGCCGGCTTCCTCACTGCTGCAAAGCCGCTCGCCGCAGCCTTGCTCCTGACCCTGGGAGTTCTCATCGGAATCCAACACTCGCTTGCCCCCGCCGCGGTTGCACAAGTCGTACACGTTCCGGCGGTCGAAACGTGGGGACCCTTCGTGAATCGAAACAACTTCGCAATGTTCGCCGAGCTCGTCGTTCCCCTTGGGTTTGCAATGGCGACGATCTCGAAAAGACCCTATATCTGGCTTTTGGGTTCCGTCATTCTAACCGGCAGTGTCCTGGCAGCCGGTTCCCGTGCGGGAAGCGTCATTATTCTCCTTGAGTGGCTTTGCTATGCAATTCTCTACATCTCGAGGCAACGTGGATCGATGCTTCGAGGGTTGGCCTGCATGGCTGGCCTCGGCATCGCTGTCCCCTGCCTTTTCGACATGTCGACCCTAAGCGATCGGCTCCTTGCGAAAGATAGTGCCTCACCGAGGATGAGCATTGCGGCCGGAGCGCTGCAGCTCGTCGCTCAGAAGCCTTTACAAGGATATGGTTTGGGAAGCTTCGAAGCACTCTACCCTTTGGGCGCGAAAACCGATTTGGGAGCTCGCGTTGACCATGCACACAACGATTGGCTGGAGTGGAGCGTCGAGGGAGGTATCTGGCTGCCCGCGGTGTTCATCGCTGCGTTTTTCCTGAGCCTTCGCCGCGCGAGCGTTTGGGCCCTTGTAGGCGTCGGGAGCCTGTTGCTGCACAGTCTCGTGGACTATCCCTTTCACCGTCCCGGGCTCACTTTGTTCTGTTTTGCAATGGTACCCATACTCCTCAGCACGAGACCTGCTCGGGAAAATCTGGGGAAAGAAAGGTGTCGGTTTGCCGATTAGTGTTCTAGCGACTGCCGCGCGTCAAGTTTTGGCGTCAGCCGCGACTTTTTCAGATGCGCTGAGAAAAAGCGCCGCGACACACACGACTTCTTCGAACGGCGATGGCGCTGGTGATCCAGCGGTGGCCGGTTTGAATAACAACACCGTATCAGGAGAATCACTTTGTACAACTCGACTCTACGATCAATCAGCGCTGTTCTGCTCTCCGCTCTAATGAGCACGAATGCATTCGGCGCTTCGGCGATTGGCCAAATCTCTGCAAAAGGCGCCGTGCAGGTGGATGCAATCCGCAGCTCGGATACCGCAACCGTTTTCGAGGGTAGCCGGGTTCAGACCTTCAAGGCGGCCTCAGAAATCTCGCTGGCTGCTGGTACTCGCTACAGTCTTGCGCCCGAAAGCCGGGGCCAGGTTTTCAAAGACCAACTCCGACTCGAGAGCGGTACCGCAGTCATCCAGGGTGCACAAGGTGTCGTGCCTGCCACCGGGCTCGTGATCAAGGGCGGCACGCAAGAATCCGTCGCTCGTCTCTCTCTCCTCGCTGCTAACCGGACTCGGGTCGAAGCCGTTCGTGGCGATCTGTCCGTCTGGAATGCGAATGGCTTGTTGCTTGCCAAAGTTGCCGGAGGCTCCGCGTTGGATGTAACCGGCCAAAGCGGTCCTGGCCAGCAGGTCAAGGTCACTGGACGCGTCTTTAAGAAGGATGGCAAGCTGTTTCTTCGGGATGAAGCGACTCAAACGGTGTTCGAGTTGAAAAGTGCGAACCTGAAGCAATACGTCGGTCAAAGGGTCGAACTGACGGGCAAGCTGGGGAACGGTCCGGTAGCCGCCGGCGCCACCCACACTCTCGAAGTTGCTTCCACCAGCAAGATTGCAGCTGCTGGAGCCGCCGCAGGTGCCGGAATCTCCAAGACGGCCATTATCGCTGGAGTGACCATAGCAACCGCAGGAGGCGTTGGATTAAGCGTGGGCCTTACCCAGTCGGAAGAAACAGCGACCGTCAGTCGCTAAACAACAACAAAGCCGACCGGGGCAGCGCTCCGAAGCCCCGGTCTTACTTTAGTGGCTTCAGCTTAATATTCCGAAACTCGATTCGTTGCTCTCTCTGGCATTGAAATCCGATGCCACCAGAAGAATGCTTCGAATCGCGGCCGTCAAGCACCTTCGCCCCATTCAGCACAACCGTGAAGCGGTCACCCTTGGCCCTAATGTCGTAGCGATCCCACTCACTACCTTTGATTTTGACCGGCTCGGCCTTGAGTGAGCCCACCAGGCTTCCGGTGTTATATCCCGCGGGTTGATAATCCCAAATCTGAAGCTCATATCCGGTTACGTGGGGCTGTCCTTCCTTCTGCGACCTCAGGAAGACACCGCTGTTGACCTTCTCAGGTCCGCGAAACTCCAATCGCAGCTGGTAGTTGCTGAACGTCTCGTCCGTGGCGATCCAGCTTGGTTGCGTTCCTCCACACACGAGCGCACCGTCCTGCACCGCAAGTCGCCTTTGGCCTCGGGCGCCGACGTCGGGCGGCTCTGCCATCCTTCTGACATCTCCTGCTTCCTCAATTGGTTCGACTCGCCCGCGGAAAATTGCGATCGTCGCTGCCAGGATCGTCAATGCGAGACTTCAAAGTCTAGTCAGAGGTTGGTCGCGGCGCTCGGATGGCGATCGTTCCACTCGCCCACCATGCTCTTACCCTACGCACCGCCGTGCAACATTGAATGCTCATTGATCATTGTCGCGCCCAATTGATGGTCACCACTGTCTGAGCTGAGCGTGGACGCAGGCGCCGCAGTCGACTGCTTCAGTTGTTGCCGTCAAAGTCTACCGGGCTTCTGGATGAACACCGGCTCAACCTGCCTCGAATTTGTCCAATGATCCGCGTCCGGATGTGAACCTACAGCTAAGCTCGGTCGTCCATCCGGCCCTTTGTAGAGCCGCGTGCAGAGCCGCTCGACAGCAGTGCGACGGGAATCGAGCATCGACGCATGAGCAGCTGGCGCGGTTCGATCGCAAGCGGAAGAAGAAGGGTCAAGCAAGGCGAGCATCAGCGTGGGTATTGTGGTGCCTCAACGTCCGCGCCTTCTACCAATTGAGTTCTCCGCGAAACCAGACAGCTCGACGCTACAGATTCAATTTTTTGTTCTCGCCGCCTTCGTAACGCTGACCTGTGGCAAGGGCCTTAACGAAACCGATCGCATGAACAACCGGGCTGCTTGGCGAATCCCAGTACTCGGCTTTGTCCACGTCCACGCGCAGCAGTGCGAGATTGGGGTCGTCAAACCCGTCAGGGAACCACGCTTTGTACGCCGGGTTCCACAGAGCCTCAGCCTTGGCCCGATCCCGCACCACAGTGCTCCGACCCGAGACCGAAACATACCGGTTGTTCTCCGGGTCGGCGTAGCTGAGGTTCACATGCTCTTCCCGTCGAACCTCTTCGGTCTTCGGCGAACCGAGCGCCGTGAAGAACCAGAGAGTTCCATCGAACTTCTCTTTCTGTGTCGCCATGGGACGGCTCCGAAGCGTTCCGTCCGTGTCCACAGTTGTCAGCATCGCAATGCCGATGTCTTTGATCAGTTCATTCAGTTTGGCGATCGCCTCATCGTGCGTAAGCGTCGCACCAGCGCTTTTGGTCATAATCTCCTCCCCAAGACCACGAGCCCTTTAGACTCGAAACTTCTTCAACGGCCTCGAGGAGAATCCTCTAGACCGTTTGCGCTACGGCAACCTCGGCGTCGAGAACAGACGCCGCCGCGTGCACTACGGATGCAATCCGAATCGCAGCCAGAATCATTTCCTCTGGCACGCCCTCGTCCACCAACTTTTTCTGATGAGCCTCCACGCACGCGCCGCAGCCGTTAATCGCTGACACAGCGGTGGACCACAGTTCAACATCCTTCTGCTCAATTCCGTGCGTGCGCAGGCCATTCATGCGCAAGCGAGCTGGAATAGTTGAATACTTTGAATTGGAGGTGAAGTGGAGGAAGCGGTAATAGATGTTGTTCATGCCCATGATGGCTGCGGTCGTCTTTGCCGCGTTGGCCGCTTCGGGGCTCAGGTGCTTCACCGCTTCCTCCGTAATCTCGGAAACCACAACCGCGTTTCGCGAAGCAATAGCGCTCGCAAGTGCAGTCCCCCATAATTGCTGTTCCGTAAGCTCAGTCTGTCGTAACAACGTCGACAGATTCAACTTGAGATCCTTCGCAAAGGGGGGAAGGATTTCCTGCAAACGTTCGATGCTCATAGTGTCGTGATGAAGAACAGAGAGGCCCGGGTGCGCGCAACACCTCGGGCCCCATCGGCTGTTCCGAATTTCAAACTAGGCAACCACCAACGTGGCTTCACCCTTCTGCCAGTTACATGGACAAAGCTCATCAGTCTGCAAGGCATCGAGAACACGGAGAACCTCTTCCGGGTTCCGTCCCACATTTAGATCGGTGACGGAGACAAAACGTATCACGTTATCCGGATCGACGATGAAAGTTGCACGCTGGGCGACGCCCTCCTTCGGATCCAGAATTCCCAGGTTCTCGCAAAGTTCGCGCTTCACGTCGGCGAGCATCGGAAAAGGAAGGTTCTTAAGATCTTCGTGATGGGTCCGCCACGCCAGATGCACGAACTCGGAGTCCGTGCTGCCACCCAGAACTTGTGTGTCGCGATCACGGAACTCGCCGTTCAGCTTCGCGAAAGCCGCGATCTCGGTCGGACAGACAAACGTAAAGTCCTTCGGCCAGAAAAAATAAACCTTCCATTTTCCCGGATAGCTCTCGTGAGTAATCTCCGTGAAAGCATTCTTCACATCGGTGCTAACGGTAGCCTTTACTTCGAACTCAGGGAACTTCTCTCCAACACCTAGCATTAGGTCTCCTTGTGTGTTTTGAAATAACTGAATTGATTTACTGCTACTTCTCGGCGCAGGTGTGACAAAGGCCGATGAATTCCAATGAGTAGCGATGCGGCTCGAAACCCGGCGGGAGTTCGCGACGCAACCTCACCGGCTCCACATCCGCTTCATCCACGTCGTAGATCGCCCTGCATCGCTCGCACACCAGATGATGGTGGGGCTCGAGATTTGTTTCCAGACGAGTCGAGCCATGATGCAGGCTCACCTCGCGAATCAGACCGCTTTCGACGAAGGTTTTGATGTTCTTGTAAACGGTTCCGAGCGAGATAGAAGGAATCTGCTGGCGTACCTTCTCGAAAACGGCCTCAGGACTAGGATGGCCCTCAAAGCTCATCAGCGCCTCGTAGAGAACCTGGCGCTGATGCGTCACCGCCAAGCCGTGCTCAAGGCACAACTGACGAAAAGACTCGGGTGAGAAAGAGCCACTCATCGAGAACTTCTATTAAACGAGAATAACTCTCCTGTGTCAACACTGACTAAAAACGAAGGACTTAGGTGGCTTCGTTTCGTCAACTACCCACGCCTGCGGGGCTCAGGCATGACTCGTGAGAGCCTGCCGGGCATGTCCGCCAACACGTAGGACATCACTGCAAGCGCGGCGATGTTGGCGCGGAAGTCAGCCGGATCGATCTTATCCACCGTGTCCGCGTCGGTGTGATGCCAGTCGAAGTAGCGTTCGCCTACGGTTTTGACTTCGAATCCGGGAACCCCGTCCCGCATCAACGGTCCGATGTCCGCGCCACCACCGCCCAGGGCGATTTCCTGCGCGTGAATTCCCCGGAGTAAGCTTCCGATTTCACGCAAGGTCGCGAGATCTTCGGGCTTGCGCACCGAGGTCTCAAAACCCCTTGGGGCTTCCGCGCCGCCATCCATCTCGATCGCTGCGACGTGCTTCTCGATATCGCCGCCCACCATCTGGCGGTAGGCTGTTCCACCAGCGAGACCGTTCTCCTCGTTGGTCCAGAGGACCACACGCACCGTACGCCGTGGTTTCAGCTGCAGTTGATGAATTAACTTGACGGCTTCCATTGCCGCGACGCAGCCCGAGCCGTCATCCTGTGCGCCTTGTCCGACGTCCCACGAATCGATGTGGCCGCCAAGCACCATGACCTCGTCCGGCAACTCACGTCCCACAACCTCGCCCATCACGTTTGCGGAATCGGCGTCCGGCAGCGTTTTGGCGTCCATGCGCAAGCGCACGCGCAGCTTCTCACCCGCGTTCGAAAGGCGATGCATCATCATTGCGTCTTCCCATGTGACCGCCGCTGCCGGAATCTTCGGCAGCTTTTCGTCATAACCGAGTCCGCCCGTATGGGGCGTCCGAAGACTCGCGGAGCCTACTGATCGCACCAGCGCAGCCACCGCGCCGAGTGCAGCAGCTCTCGAGGCGCCCGCGACGCGATAGCGGACGGTCTCGCCGTAGCTGACAAACGGAACGTCGTAGAGGACGATCTTGCCCTTCACCGAATCCGGCGGAAGCTTGTCGAGTTCTTCGAAGCTGCTGACCACAACGACCTCTGCCGTGAGGCCCTCTCGCGGAGTGCCGATACTTCGTCCGAGTCCGAGCATCGGGATCTTGCGCTCGACCGGTGCGAGCAACTGCAGTTCTTCCTGCCCACGCACCCAGTGAGGAACCTTCACCGGCTGAGAGCGCACGTTTGCAAGACCGTCCTTCTTCATCTCGGCAAGGCTCCAGGCAATCGCCTTGTTCAGAGCCTCACTTCCGCTCAATCGATTGCCGATGCGGTCGCAAAGATAGGCGAGCCGGTCATAGCTGGAACTGTCCGCGAGCGCGGCCCCAATGAGCTTGCCTGCAGGCTCCGAGTAGGTCGATCGCAATAAATTGGTAGAAGCAGCGAGACTTGCTGAAGAAGCGAGCACACCAAGAAGGTGACGTCGAGTCATAAATCCTAGTTTGGCTGATCAGGTTGAAGACGCTTCGGGGCGACAGTTGGAACGACCTGGTTTGGATGATTGCAGAGATCGCGGGGCTACGTGCCCCGCGATGGTTGGCAAAGAGTTCGGCAGATTCGCTGCGAGCTTAGACGACCGCGACGCTCTCCGCTTGCAGACCCTTGGGGCCGCTCTTGACGACAAACTGCACGCGCGTACCTTCATCGAGCGTGCGATATCCATTCATCTCGATTGCAGAGAAGTGGACGAAAACGTCCTCTCCGTTTTCACGTTGAATGAAGCCAAAGCCTTTGGCTGCATTGAACCACTTCACAACACCGACTTCTTTCATCTACGGAATTTCCTCTTCCTCTCAGTTACTGACGAGCCTCGCGGGCCGCGTCTGACGCAGAATAGCATAGGCGCAGGGCCGTTATCTGCCCCAAATGTTACAGTTAAGGTAGTACCGCCCACCCCCCTGCCAGATGTCTCTTCTCGTTTCATGCCAGTCAATTTCAAAGGCGTTTGGCGCCAGACCACTCTTTCAGGAACTCTCGTTAGGTGTCTCGGAAGGGGAGCGCATCGGTGTGATTGGACCGAACGGCGCCGGCAAGTCGACGCTGCTCCGATTGCTGGCAGGCAAGCTTGAACCTGACACCGGCGAGGTAACCTTCCGCAAGCAACTCAAGTCAGGCTACGTGCCGCAGGTGCCGCAGTTCAACAGCAACGCCACCATCCGCGAGATCGTGGCATCAGCGTTCGACGGCGGTGCCGAGGACTACGAGCACGACATTCGTGTCAGTATGGCCCTGAGCCGTGCGGGCTTCCGAGACGAGCAACAACCTGCGGAGTCACTTTCGGGAGGTTGGCGCAAGCGCTTGTCCATCGCACAGGAGCTCGCTCGCGAGCCGGACTTGCTTCTGCTGGACGAGCCCACCAACCACCTGGATCTTGAAAGCATTGAGTGGTTGGAAGACCTGTTGGCCGGAGCATCGTTTGCGAGCGTGATCGTTACACACGATCGTTACTTCCTCGAGAACGTGGCGACCGACATCGTCGAGATCAATAAGCGGTACCCCGACGGTCTGTTTCGAGTAAAGGGCCACTACAGCGAGTTCCTGGAACGCCGCGCTGACTATCTCGCTTCGGAGGCCAGTCGTCAGGAGTCGCTCGAGAACAGAGTGGCTCGCGAGATCGAGTGGCTCCGGCGTGGAGCGAAGGCTCGCACAACGAAAAGCAAAGCCCGCGTCGACAATGCAGGCGAATTGAGTCGCGAACTCAGCGATATGAAGACTCGCGGTACCAGCGGGACGACTCAGATCGACTTCACCGCATCAGGCAGGCAGACGCGCCAGTTGCTCGTGGGTCGCGGGCTCGAGAAGTCAATGGGCGGGAAAAGGCTGTTCGGAAATCTCGATGTAGTCCTGTCGCCGGGCACAAGGCTTGGGCTCGCTGGGTCGAATGGCACGGGTAAGAGCACGTTGCTGAAGATCCTTGCAGGCGAACTGGCACCGGACAAGGGTGAGATTGAGCGCGCAGAAAATCTGAAGCTCGTCTACTTCGATCAAGACCGAGAGCAACTGGATCGTTCGGTCTCACTCCGGCGAGCCCTGGCGCCGTATGGAGATTCAGTCATCTTTCGTGATCGCACGATTCACGTTGCCTCGTGGGCCAAGCGCTTCCTGTTTCCGGCCGAGCATCTCGACGTCGCTGTCGAGAAGTTGTCAGGGGGTGAGCAGGCCCGGGTTCTGATTGCGAAGCTCATGCTCGAGCCCGCCGACGTGCTGCTAATGGACGAGCCCACTAACGACTTGGACATCCCGACGCTTGAAGTGCTCGAGGAGAGCCTGTTGGAGTTCCCGGGTGCGCTCGTGCTTGTCACGCATGATCGTTACCTGCTCGATCGCGTAGCCAACAAAGTGCTCGGGCTGCATGGCGACGGCACAGCCGGGCTCTATGCCGACTACCGCCAGTGGGAGCAGGCGCTTGAAGAGCGAGAGAGCGCACAAGCAGCGAGGACTGAGACACCGAAACCGGCCGCGCCTGTCGTTCAGAAGAACACCGCTCAAAAGCGCCTGTCCTACATGGAGCAGCGCGAGTGGGATCAGATTGAAGCGCGAATCGCCGAGATGGACGCCCGCGTTCACGAGTTGCAGCGGAAGCTGGAAGACCCGGAGGTCATGCGCGACGCCAAGCGCATGCATGAGACCTATGAAGCCTTGCAAAGGGCTCAGGCTGACTCCGAGAAGCTCTATGAACGTTGGACGGCACTCGAAGAGAAGCAGAGCGTTCAGTGAGCACCGGCGTGTTGCGCTGCTGACGAGTGGCTCGAAGGTGCGGCGGTCGCTGGAACTTCTGCTTCCGGGTGCAGTTGTCCGTCGCCGTAGCGAACGATGACCGTGACGCGCCGATTGGAGTCGTGCGTAGGGTCATTCTTCTTGAATAACTGCATATCGGCGAACCCTCGAACTTGAGCAACTTGTTCGGGTCGAATCCCGTGCATTTGCATGACGCGCCTCGCTGAGTTTGCACGATCCGCCGACAACTCCCAGTTCGTATACTCGGCCCCGCCAAAAGGTTTGCTGTCGGTGTGGCCCTCCACCACTAGCATGTTCGGAAGCTTTGCGAGTTCTTCGGAAAGTTTCGTTAACAGCGTCACGCAAGTTTCACTGGGCTTCGCACTGCCACTCTCGAAGAAGAAACCTTTTTCCGTTTCAAGCATTTCGATACGCAGGCCTTCACCTGTTACGGTCATCTTCAGTTGATCCTTGAGCTTCTGCATCTCCGGCATGTGTCGAACCGCGGTCTCGAGTTTTTCCTTGAGCTTGTTCAGATCTTCTTTACTGACCGCGAGGCTTTCGTCCATGCCGGACAGTCCCGTGCCCATGTCTCGTCCCTTGCCGGTGGGGTCCTGGAAGTAACCGCCGACAGCCTTCTTGGTCTTCTCATCGCTGCTCAGGAGCCAGAGCACGATAAAGAGCGCCATCATGGCGGTCACGAAGTCAGCATAAGCGACCTTCCACGCTCCACCGTGGTGGCGGTGGCGAGATACTTTCTTTTGGATGATGATTGGCGGCGTTGCGTTTGAATGCGTCATGGCGATTTCTACGCTGCCGCCGCTTCTGCTGAAGGACCGACCTTACAGGCTTTCTCCATGTCCTGGAACGAAGGTCTTACGGCATGAGGGATCGCCCGCCGTGATGATTCCACCGCCAACATGGGCGCGGCACCCTTTAGATAAGCGCTGATACCTGTACGCAGGAAGCCGTAGTATTGGGCTTCCGCTTCGTTCTGCTTTGTCATGTTGGCCGCAAAGGGTCCAAGAAATCCGTAACACAGCAAGATGCCCAGGAAGGTGCCCACGAGCGCGGCAGCTACCTTTTGCCCGACCTCTTCAGGAGGACCTGCGATAGATCCCATTGTGATGATGACGCCAAGCACCGCGGCTACGATGCCCAAGCCAGGAAGCGAATCGGCAACAGCGTTCAGCGCAGAGATCGGCTCCTGGCTCTCTGCGTGGTGCACTTCCAGGTCTATTTCCATCAGCTGGTCGACATCGAATGCGGATACGCCGCCACTAATCGACATACGAAGCGTGTCGCAGAAGAAGTTACAGGCTCGCCGATCTTTCAGGAACTTCGGATACTTTGAGAAGATCGGGCTCTTTTCCGGAGCATCCACATCTTCCTCGAGCTTCATGAGCCCACTCTTTCGGGCGTGATTGAAGAGCTCGTTCAGCATCTTGAGGTGCTCGAGGTAGTACGCCTTGCTGAAGCGTGATCCCGTGAGTGTTCCGATGAGGCCCTTGAAGATCGCTGCGATCGTTTTCATCGGGTTCGCGATGAACAGCGTACCGAGCGCTGCTCCGCCGATGATCACAAGTTCGGCCGGCTGGAAGAGCACGGCTAAATTGCCATGCTCCATCAAGTAACCGCCGACGATCGCCCCAATGACAATTAATATTCCGATAATCGTAAACACTGTGGAACCCGCCTCTAAAAGGCTTATCGATCGAAGGCGGGATCGTTTGAGGCGGGAAAAGGGCCACCGGAACCCGAGCGGCCCTAAGAAGATTCCGATTAGCCCTTGTTGTAGTAGAAGCGCTCGTGAGCGATCTTGCCGTCCTTCCACTGGCGAACGGCTACTTGCGCAAGCTTCATGCGGCTACCACCTTTGAACGTGACATCGTAGGCCCATTCCGAGTAAGCACGATTCCCGTGTACCGCGCTGCCTAGTAGTTCAGCGCCATGGAATTGCTCCACAGACGATATGAACTCTTCTTCGCGCTTGCGGTTCGTCGCGAAACCCTCGAACGGCGTGTCCGAATTCTCCTGCATGACGACGTTCTCGGCATAGAACTTGTCGAAGGCTTCGAGGAGCTTGCCCTGAAGGATTGTCTGATTCAGCTCATTATCGAGTTGCTCAATCGATTGCTGCGTTTGCGTTACGTTTGCCATTTTCTTCTCCTTACGTGTTGGCAGGTCTGGCTGCACTTCCATAGATGCCAAAGCTAGTCGTTGGAAACAACTATTTGCCTGTGACTCCACGAAAGTAAACGACGCCCCAATGCTCTGGGATATGCATGTTGATGGCACCTTGGGGAGACCATACCCAGTTGTCCTC
>DASQVJ010000035.1:0-4459 GCA_035640835.1 Bryobacteraceae bacterium | reverse complement strand
CCGCTTGAACATCCGTGCTTGTTTCTTTGCTTCCCGCCGGAGCCGCACCCCGCTAGGATGCACTCTGCACGCTGGCGCGGACCAGGCAAGGGCGCGTCTGCGCGGCGTGAGCGAACCCTTGCGCGGGAGCACCAGCCTGCTTAGTCTTCAAGCACATTCGTCTTGGGCCCCACCTCGGGGTTCAGGGGGTGCACGATGTTTGGGTGGGTGGTTCCACTGTTTTTAAAAGGGGCCACGGATGGACACGGATGCACACGGATCGGTGCTGACAGAGGCGCTTATTGGGGCGGCGTTTGAGGTCTCCAATGTGCTTGGGGGCGGGGTTTTGGAATGCGATGTTTATGCCGGCGCTGCCGATTTCATTGGGACATGGACAAAGGATATTTCGTGCATGTGTTGTAGGTTTGGAAATTCTTTCTCCACGCCAAACGCAAACAACCAGTGCACAGTACGTCCGCAGCCTCCGAAGTGAAGCATGCACCGGCTGGATAAAAGCACGAGGCGCACACGGACTCGAGCCGTTACGCTCAAATTCCCACACCAAGGTAAGCCTCGGCAAACAATCTTACCTAACCGGGCCGACCCTGAGGTTTCTGGGCGTCTGATTACGACACCCAAGTCCGCTTCGGACAGGCCAGCTGCAGGGTGGCGCCTCACCTGACCAGGATTCGTGTGAAGCGGGCAAGCGGTCACTTTCCGAGTTCTACCGTTCTTCGGGCGCGATCAGTAAACGCTGGGCGACCAGGCGCGACCTATCACAGAACGGGTGGCCGATGGTCCCACGCGGCCCGCAGGACACGGCCTTTGATCTAGTCCGGTTCACCGTGCGTAAAGCGCCGGTTAGGAAAAAAAACCGCTTCGACCGTGCTTCGCAGCGTATATCTCATCAGAGGTTCCGATGGGCGGCAGAAAACTAGTTGTTCGAACGCTTGCTGCTGTTCTCCTCGGAAACGTGGCGGCGATTTCAAGGGCGCAAGCTCCCACCGTGAGCGCAGTGGACGAGAAGTTGTTACGAGAATACTCCGGCGCCTATCAATGGCAAACGAACGGCTTCGTTTATCTCCAGATGTGGGATGAGTTCAGCGGATTTGGCAAACCGAAGCTCGTTTCGTTTGATGAGTCGGGCGAGGTTCGGACGCTATATCCGATCGATCGCGACCACTTCTTCGCGGGTCCTGGCGCCGCAGTTCAGACATCGATCGAATCCCGCATCGAGTTTCAGCGCGACGGCACCGGCAAGATCACATCGTTGACATGGCGACGCGAAGGTGAGTCCGTGCGTATCGGTCGGCGCGTCGAAATTGAAAAACGCGAAGACGTCCGCTTCTCAAGTGGCGACGTTCAGCTGACGGGCATGGTCATCAGTCCCAAAACGGGTGGGAAACATCCGGCGATTGTTCTCGTCCACGGCTCCGGAGCCGAAAACAGGGAATACATGCTTCCTTGGGCGCGGTTCCTGATTCGCCGCGGCATAGCTGTCCTCGGCTACGACAAACGCGGTGTCGGCGGATCGACGGGAGACTGGAACACGGCTACATTCGATGATCTGGCCGGCGATGTGGTTGCCGCCGTCGAATACCTGAAGTCGCGCAGCGACATTGTTCGCATGCAGATCGGAGTGCTGGGCATAAGCCAAGCCGGATGGATCATGCCGCTTGCCGCAGTACGTTCAAGAGACATTGCCTTTCTAATCAGCATCTCGGGTGCAGGCGTACCGCCCGCAGAGACGACCATCGATCAGGCGCGGAATGAAATGACGATGACGGGAATGCCGCGAGAGAACGTCGAAGCGATCGTCGCTCTTTTGAACCTTCAATATGAATTCGCGAGAACGGGTCAAGGCTGGGAGGCGTATGCCGCGGTCCGCGAGAAGCTTGCCGCCCGAATGGGAAAACCGCCCGACACGATTCCGGGCGCACCGGATCACCCTTACTGGGGATTTATCAAGCGACTGTACTTCTACGATCCTGTTCCCGCGCTTCGTCAGCTCCGTGTCCCAACACTGGCGATATGGGGAGAGCTGGACAACAATATCCTCGCCGAGAAGAACAAAGCCGCCTGGGACGCAACACTCAAAGCCGCTGGCAACCGGGACTACACGTTACGAATATTACCGAAGGCGAATCATGCCCAGTTCGAGGCGAAGGTGGGAAGCAACGCGGAGGCGCCGACGCTGCAGCGAATTGTGCCTACGTATTTCTCGACGATCCAGGACTGGCTCGCAAAACGGATTCGAGGATTCCGGGCATTCCGATAACCAAGCTGAACTCGCGAGTCGCATTCGGTGCATGGAGCGGACATGAACATCATCATTCAGCCATGCAGAAAGTGACCGTCCACAGATCGCCTCTCCCTTACGACGAAGACGGCGAAAAGTCGGTTGGGTGATTGTCAGGACGTTGTTCTACTTGCGTCCCGAGACAAGATCGTCGACCAACGCTCACGCCGTTGGTCCTCCGTTGTGTGCTCAACGCGCGTCGCGATTGTCCACATATGTCCGGCCGGGTCCTGAACCCATCCGATCCGGTCTCCCCAGAAGTGCGTTTCTACAGGCAGCACAAGCCTGGCACCGCGTTTTAATGCCCGTTCCACGGTGGAATCGACATCCTCCACGTAAAGATAGATCACAACGGGAGAACTTCCGTCAGGGTTCGGGGGGCGCGTCGGCACCTCCGGGTTCTCAGCTTCAATCATGAGCATCGCAGGACCGAATAGCAACATCGCATGTTGTGCCCGCCCATTAGGCCCCGGCCGACGGACGCCCTCGACGCCGCCCAGAACTTCGCAACAGAATTCGATCTCTGCCTCAACGTCGTGACAGTACAGTCTTGGGATGACCGCTGAGGCCCCCTCGGGAACACCCTTGTATTGACTTGCCATGTGCATCCCCTCCTGCACATCAGCTTAGGGCTATGAGGCCTCAATCGTCTTGTAGAAATGGGAAGTGTTAAGTGCTCGCGCTCACGTCACGCAATTCGCACGTGATTCGGGAAAGGCCGTTCCGAATTGAGGAACGTCTCTGGTGACAATCCGGAAAAGGCATGGAACTCGTGAATAAGATGCGCCTGATCGCAGAAACCGCCGGCCAATGCTGTACTTGCCCAATTCACAGCCCGCTGTGATGCGAGATCCCGCACCAGGTGCTGAAAGCGAACCAGACGGCAATACCGTTTGGGCGTTATTCCGACTTGCTCCGCGAAAGCATGGCTCAACCACCGGCGGCTCCATCCAATCTCGCGGCTCACATCAGCCACCGTACGGATGTGTGGAGCATTGCCGAATGCACGGAGGGCATAGTTGATCCTGGGATGCATCGGCAGATGCTTCTCCGTGAACGTCTGCATTCGGTCAATGAGCGCCTCCTCCACGATGCGCAGCCGTGCTTCTGCCGTCCGGGCGTCTCGCAGCCGGTCAAGGAGTTGATCCGCTGATCGCGGACCCCAGACGAGATCGAGTTGAATCGCCTGATCGCAGAAATCGACTGCTGGTGCGGCCAAGAACGCTCGCGCTGCTCCCGGACGGAATACTACCCCCATGACTGAAGACAGGCGAGCTGTATCAATGACAATATGGTGGGATCGGAGACCGGCAACCGCTGCGACGCCGGCTCGAATATTGAGCACGAGTTGAAATCGCCCGTCGGGCAAGACTCGCTCTCTGTACTTTAAAGGCGCAGCGCACTGATAGTGCCAAACGCACTCTACATAGGGCGTCAACGGCGAGTCTGGACAGCGGCTCAGAATCACGAATCTCTTATCTACACCAGAATATCTCCATCGTCATTTGGAGGGATTGCTCATAAATCACCATGAACGCGTAGCGGCGGGCGATCCGGCGTCGGAAAGGCGGCTCATGGATCACTCGTCCCTTGCCGACCAGGCAGGAGTTAATTCCCTCCACCGCTCTGGCAAGTCTCAGCATCGGCGACAACCGGTCAATGTGGATACCGAAAGGCAGCGAAATCCTGCGTCTGTACGCATACCTCCGCTCGGCTCCCGGAACGATCCCCGAGATGCGACTCGACTTATTCGGTCTGCGGCCACACCGTTGCAATCAGCTAGAAATCGTGAAGGGCGGTCCCGTTTTCGGAACCTGAATCCCGAAAATCGACCACCGACTGACCTTACCGTTCAATAGAATCAAGCACCTACTTAGGAAGCCAACCTGCATCCAAAGGGCAGGAAACCACATGCGAGGCGTCCTTGAAGACCTCCGGTATGCGATGGGTGTCCTCCGCCGGACCCCGACGCTGACAGCGATCGCAATGCTTACTCTGGCGCTAGGTATTGCCGCTACCACGACCGTCTTTGGCTGGATCGACGGGATGGTCCTGCACCCGTTCCGCGGCGCCAGGGACGACGGACAACTCGCCGTGCTTGAGTCCGTCAGTGCAGCGGGTTGCAGAATCAGGTTTCGTATGCCGACTTCCGGGAGTTCCAGGACAGCCTCCGCAGTATTT
>DASQVJ010000034.1:0-26529 GCA_035640835.1 Bryobacteraceae bacterium | reverse complement strand
CCAAGGGGAATAAGGCCGTACGATGTTTCGTTTGTACCAAGGTAAAGCTCAGCGTGGACCTGCACCGCGCAAGTATGTTGCAGCAGGTCGTACCCGATGCCCGAGGTCCGGCCATAGGCCGCCGCTATGACGGGCTTCGGCGCGTACTTCAGATTCAACAGGACTTCATGCCAGGTCTCGAGTCGTGATGCCAGTTCGGTCCAATGCTCGGCTTCGATGAGCGTCCAGAGGGATTGGAGGTTTGTGCCGTTGGCAAAGTCGGCGCCCTCGCCGGCAATGACCAAAGCGTCGTAATCGGTGCTCAGAAGCGAGATGGCGGCCTTCACCATTTCAATCGTTGGAGTGTCCACAGTGTCTTTGGGGCCGTGTAGCTCCAGGCACAGCACCCCATCCCGCAAGTCGACAAGTGATGCCCAATCGTTACGCTCGAGCACACCGCGAGCCTTCTTGAGATCGCTCAGCACGAGGACTCCAGGCGTTAGCTCGAGACTTCGGAAGCTGCGCGTTGCGAGGTCGAAATATTCGACGATGGGTTCGCCCTCGACTGCCGTGTCTCGATAGAAGCCAACTTCGTCGGAATCGAAAATGGCTTGGGCGATCGGCGGCAAAGTACGGCGCTCGGCGATCATGCGCTGAGCCGTCGTCGAGAACCCGAGGGTGTCCCAGAGTTCGAACGGGCCGAAGGTGTGACCGTAGCCCCAGCGCATCGCTCGATCGATCTCGACGATGCGATCCGATATCTCGGGCACCAGAGAGGCGGCGTACTCGACGTAGTCGCTCAGGACGCGCCAAAGGAACTTACCGACAACGCCGTCAGCCTGGACCAGCGACCGGAGTCGATGCGGAAGATCGGCGACTTTTGCGAGCGCAGCGAGTTGAGGGAACGAGGGCGTCGCCGCGGGATGATACTCCAGTGTTCGCCAATCAATGGCGTGGAGTTCCTTCGCAGGGCCCACACGTTTGTAGAAGCCTGCGCCGGTCTTGTCACCCAGCAGTTTTCGATCCATCATCGCTTGGAAGAACGGAGGCGGCAGTACACTCTCGCGCCAAGGATCTTGTGGCTGAAGATCGTAGAGGTTCTTCATCACATAGGTCCAGGTATCGAGACCAATGAGGTCGACCAGGCGAAATGTTGCGGTGCGTGGGACGCCAATGAGCGGTCCCGTAAGAAGATCTACTTCCTCGACGGACAAATCGAACTCCTGCATCGCGCGATAGGTGATCGAGCCGAACATGCTGCCCAGGCGGTTCGCAATGAAGTTCGGAGTGTCCTTGCATGGAACCACGCCTTTGCCGAGCTGCCGATCGCAATAATCAGCGACAAAGCCGAGGACTTCGGGCGTTGTGTCCGGGCCCGGTATGAGTTCGAGCAGGTGGAGGTAGCGCGGTGGATTAAAGAAATGAGTGCCCAGGAAATGAGCGCGGAGGTCAGAAGAAAAGCCCTCAGCCAGCGTGGCAAGAGGGATGCCGCTGGTGTTTGTCGATGCGATTGTTCCGGGGCTGCGAACCTGGTCGACGCGCGCCCAGATGTCGCGTTTGACGTCGAGGTTCTCGACTACTGCTTCGATGATCCAATCACAGTCGCTCAGCTTGTTGAGGTCGTCCTCGAAGTTGCCAGGCGTGACCATCGACATGCCGGCAGGCACGAAAAAAGCAGGTGGACGCTGTTTGGCGGCTGCTTCGAGTCCTTTCCTGGCTGCTGCGCTTCGATCGGACTCTCCGGGAAGAACAACGTCGAGCAGAAGGGCAGGCACGCCTGCATTGGCGAAGTGGGCTGCAATGCGGCTGCCCATTGTCCCGGCTCCTAGAACCGCGACGCGACGAATAGTTCGCATTCACCGCGAGTGTACCGCGAGATCCTCGGTCAAACGCGTGTTAAGCGATGATCTTTTTCGCAACGACGCCTGCCACGTCGGTCAGGCGGAAATCGCGGCCGCTGTATCGATAGGTGAGCTTCTCGTGATCAAGGCCAAGCAGATGGAGAACCGTCGCATGAAAGTCGTGGATGTGCATGCGATCTTCCACGGCGTGGTAGCCAACCTCGTCCGTGGCGCCGTACATAAATCCAGGCTTCACGCCGCCTCCGGCCATCCAAATCGTATAGCCGTAAGGATTGTGGTCGCGGCCGTTGCCACCTTCCGAAACCGGCGTGCGTCCGAACTCGCCGGCCCAGATAACAAGCGTGTCTTTCAGCAGACCGCGCGCCTTAAGGTCTTTCAAGAGTCCCGCGATCGGCTTATCGACTTCTTTGGCATTTTCGGTGTGCTTGTTGAACAGGTCGCTGTGCTGGTCCCACTTGTAACTGTGCGTGCACTGGATATAGCGGACATCGCGCTCGGCGAGCCGTCGCGCAAGCAGACACTGCCATCCGAAGTCGCGGGTGACTTCGTCGTCGAGACCATAGAGTTTCTTCGTAGCCTCAGACTCCTGGTCCACCTGGAACACCTCGGGAGCCTCGGTCTGCATGCGGAACGCAAGCTCGAAGGTCTCGATGCGGGCTTCCAATTGCGGAAGATGCGCGCGCATCGCCGCATGCCTCCGATTGATGTTCTGCAGCATGTCCAGCTCGAAGCGTTGCTCGTCGGAACTGAAGTGCTTCTGCAGCAGATACTCGATGGGCTCGCCCTTTACGTCGTCGACGTTGAGTCCTGCATGGCCGATCGCGGTGCCCTGGAAGGCACCGGGAAGGAATGCAGAGCTCCAGTTCTTGGCGCCGCCGTGCGAGAGCGCCGGCTTGATGGTGATGAAGCCGGGCAGGTTTTGATTCTCAGTGCCCAAGCCGTAGACCACCCACGAACCCATGCTCGGCCGGACGAACGTGCTGGACCCGGTGAAGGTTTGCAGGAGCGCCGCCCCGTGGTCCACGCCTTCGCCGACCATGGATCGGATGATGCAGAGATCGTCCACACACTCGGCGACATGTGGGAACAGGCTGCTGACAGGGATCCCGCTTTGGCCGTGTTGCTTGAATTCCCACAGAGGCTTCATCAGCGGACCGGGCGGCCCGTCGGCGAAAGCAAGCGGACGCTTGAACGGCAGCGGCTTCCCGTGATCGGAATAGAGGCGCGGCTTTGGATCGAACGTGTCGATGCTCGAGGGGCCGCCGTGCATGAACAGGAAGATGACGCGTTTGGCCTTGGGCTCGAAATGAGGCAAGCGAACTTTGAGTGGATTCGCTTCTGCAGCACCTAACAGGTCCGCGAGCCCGAGATACCCGAACCCACATGCGGCAGCGCGAAGGGCAGCCCTCCGCGACATGGGCTTTTCCTTGTTTGCGAATAGGTTTCGTAACTGGTCCACGGTTGACCTCTCAGTCTACGTACAGGAACTCGTTGGAAGCGATCAGCACACGCGTGAAGCTGAACCAAGCGTCTTCCTCGCTGCGCTTTTCAGCAAAGCGCTTCCGGAAGTTGTTCACATAAGTTAATGCCGCATCTTTCTCGGCGGCTGAAGCGTGCCGGTTGATGATGCGCAGGAACAGGTGGTTCACTCGTTGACCGGGATCGGTCGCCGCATTGAGTGATGCTTTGGAGATATTGCGCGAGCGCTCCGCGATGAACTCACTGTTCATCATGAACAATGCCTGAGGAGCCACGGTAGTCAATGCGCGCTTACCGCTCGGAGACGTCGCGTCACCAAAATCGAACAGGTTCAGAAGTGTCGGAAGGTTTGCGCGGCGCAGCGGCAGGTAGACCATGCGTCGTTTGTTGGTCTCGGGCCGCAGGCTCAGGCGGTCGTTGCTGTTCTCTTTGTCCGTGCCGAAACCGGATTGCAGCGTGCCACCCATCGTCGTGTCGAGCGTGCCGTCAATGGCCAGCAGCCCGTCCCGCAGTTCTTCCACCGTGAGCCGCCGTTGTGGGAATCGCGAGAACAGCTTGTTCTCGGGGTCGGCGGTGAACGCCTCATCGGATACGGTGCTGCTCATCTGGTAAGCGCTCGAGAGGACGATCATACGGTGCATCGCCTTTACGGACCAGCCTCGGCTGATGAACTCGGAAGCAAGGTAGTCGAGGAGTTCGGGGTGGGTTGGTCGCTCGCCCATCTTGCCGAAGTTGTCGGGTGTGCGCACGATTCCCTCCCCGAAGTGCCATTGCCAAATGCGGTTGACCATCACGCGTGCGGTGAGCGGATTCTCAGGGCTCGCGAGCCAGTTTGCGAGTTCCAGTCGACCGCTGCCCTTCGTTTCGAGCGTGGGATCGGCTTTCGCCAACACCGTTGGAACTGCTTTCGGTGCCGGTTCGCCCAGGTTGTTGTAGTCGCCGCGCAGAAATACTTTTTGCTCCACCGGTGTGGCTTCTTCCACCGCGCAGGCCATATCGGGTTCAGGCGGCATGGCGTCCTTTAGCGCCGCATGTTCCTTGCGGAGTTGCTCTACCCGCTGCCGCGTCTCGGCTGAGAGCGTCTTCTCGCGTTCCTTCTTCGGGATCGACAAAGGTCCTTCGAACAGAACTTCAAAGAAAAAGCGGTCCTTCGAGGCATCGAACTTCGGGCGATCGGGCGGAGGCATGTTCATTTCGGCGCTCATGCGCTTGAAGGTTTCGCGCCAGCGCCGCATCTTCTCCGTCCATTCGGCGTAGGTGGTCTCGAAGCGCTTGGCGTATGCTTTCGCGACCTCGGGGGCTTGTTCGGCCGACGCCTTTTCCCATTGCTGTAGGTGTACCCGGCTTTCGCCCTGGGGCGTCAAATATTTTGACCATGCTTCCAGCAGCTTGCTGTCCAGATTGTGCTGCTTCGCCACCTCTTCAACCCTCTCATTGCCGGCGTAGACTCGGCGTGCTGCCACCATGTACTCCGCCATCGCGGGTACCTTCTTAGAGGTGAAGGTTTCCAGTTCCTGTTCAATCAGATCGTCGATCTCCATCTCTTTGAGGGAGACTTCCTTCTGACGGGCCGTGAACTTCTCGTACTCCTCCTTCGGGACAAGGGGCGTGTAGAGCAGCTTCGAGACATGCGTCTCAGGATCCTTGAAGCTTTTGGTGCTGGCGAAGATGCCGGCGAGGGCGTAGTAATCCTTCGTCAGGATGGGATCGAACTTGTGGTCGTGGCAGCGCGCGCAGGCGACTGTGAGACCGAGGAAGGCTCGGGAGACGACATCGATCTGCTCGTCGTAGACGTCATAGAGCATCTTCTTCTTGTCCTGCTGGGCGATGGCCTTTGGACCGAGCGCAAGCAGTCCCGTGGCGACGATACCGGTCCGGTTCAATCCGCCGGGCGCGGGCAGCAGGTCGCCAGCGATTTGCTGTTTAACGAACTCGTTGTAGGGCAGATCCTTTTGAAAAGCTTCGATCACATAGTCGCGATATCGCCACGCATAAGGGTATCGATGATCCTCGTCGTTCCCGGTAGAGTCTGCGTAGCGAGCGACGTCGAGCCAGTGCCGCGCCCACTTCTCACCATAGCGCGGGGATGCGAGCAGGCGGTCGACAACTTTCTCGAAGGCCTTGGGCGAGTTATCCGCGAGGAAGCTCGCGATTTCCGCCTCGGTTGGCGGGAGACCCGTCAGATCGAAGGTCACGCGTCTAAGCAGCGCCGCCTTGTCGGCGGGAGGTGCAGGCTTCAATCCTTTCGCTTCGAGCTTCTGGAGAATGAAGGCGTCGACAGGCGATTGGATCCAGGTAGTTCCCTTGACCTCAGGTACAGCGGGCTTCGCGACTGGACGGAATGCCCAGAAGTTGCGATCTTCGTCAGAGATCGCTCTGCCAGGCTTCGAAGGAGGTCGTACCGCGACGTTTGCTCCAGGCCAGATTGCACCGGCTTTCACCCAATCGGTGACAGCGGTCAGATCTTCTTGTTTGAGCTTTCCGGTGGGCGGCATCTTAAGCTGGTGTTCGTAGCTCAGAACGCGCAAGAGAAGCGAATTTTCTGGAGTGTCCTTGGCGACGAGGACTCCGCTGGAGCCACCGGCAGCGAAGCCGGCAGCCGAAGAGAGATCGAGCCCGGCCGACTTCAACTTGGCGTTATGGCAACCCTGGCAGTTCTTGACGAAGACCGGACGGACCTTCTTCTCGAAGTGCTCGACCACCTCCGCTGGCTGTGCTCCCAGGGCCAGCGAGCAAAGGGCTGCGGTAACGGTAACGCGAATCATGGCCTATCTGCGCTTTACAGTATATCGACGCATCCAGGCGTAGCGAGTAACGTGCAGCAGCCATCCACTATGATGACAACAGTCCCCGAATGAAGCCTCCCATCGAAGACGGAAAGACAAACAATAAGAAGACCACACACCAGTTGCTGCTCGCGTTCACGTGGATCATTTCAATCGGTTGCCTGGTGTGGACGCTGCAGGGGGCAGAACTTCCAAAGATCGGAGCCGAGTTGGCGCGTACTCATCCTGGATGGGTGGCAGTCGCGGTAGTCACGGACATTCTGGTTTTTTGCCTTCACGGATGGCGCTGGAGGCTTTTGCTAAGTCCGCTTTCACCCGTAACTTTCGGGCAGACCGTTCGCGCGATTTACGTGGGACTGTTCGCCAACGAAGTGCTGCCGTTTCGGACGGGGGAAGTGATCCGCTGTCTGCTTCTGGCACGATGGACAAAGCTGCCCTTCAGCGTCACGCTGTCGTCGGCATTGGTTGAACGGATCTTCGACGGTCTCTGGCTTGTCCTCTGCCTCGTGCTCACGGCCTTGCTTGTGCGGCTCCCTAAGTACGTTGTGGACGGAGCGGTAATTCTGGCGGTTGTGGTGGTGCTAGGCGCAGCGCTCGTTGGCGCGGCGATGTTCAACAAGGCGAACACAAAGGAGAGGTTCGCCGGAAATCGCTGGCTTTCAAAGCTGAACGTGCTGCTGGAAGATCTTCACATCATCGGGCATTCGCGATTTCTTTACTTGTCCGCATTGGCAAGTGTTCCGTATCTGCTCATCCAAATAGTTCCCATTTACGCGCTTGCCAAGGCGTATCCAGGGCTGGACATCTCACTCGCTCAGGCCGCAGCGATCATGGTGATTTTGCGACTGGGATCGGTGGTCCCGCAGGCTCCAGGGAACGTGGGTATGTTCCAGTTCCTGACGGCTGTCGGGCTGCAACTGTTTGGAATTGCCGAGCCGATCGCAAAGAGGTTCTCGTTCGTGATGTGGGCTGTGGTTACCCTTCCTTTGCTGATCGCGGGATTCATTGCCCTGGCCATCACCGGTCTGAAGATGAGCCAGATTCAGAAAGAAGCTGCCACCAGCATGGCGGAGCGCGAGGCAGAGCTGGCACGTCCAAATCCCCACTCCTGATTGCCGCAACTGCCTGACATAGAATCGTTGGTCAAAGGAGTGCTGTTTTGATGGAGCAAAGCAAAACCTCGCGCCGCGGTTTCATCACCGGAGGCACGGCGACCACGTTTTCCATTGTCAGCGCACAGGCGGTTCGTGGTTCCCAGGCGAATTCCAAAGTGACCTTCGGCCTGATTGGCTCCGGCGGACGGGGCACCCACGATGCCAACATCGTGCATAGCGACCCTCGAGCTGAGGTGGTCGCTCTTTGCGACTTGTTCGACGACCGGATTGACGCGGCCGCAACGAAGCTGAAGCTGAACAAGCCGGCGGTCTACAAAGACTACGAGAAGCTGCTTGCTTCGAATGTCGACGCGGTGATCATCGCGACGCCTCCTTTTGAGCATCCAAAGCAGCTGGAAGCGGCTGTACAGGCACGGAAGCACGTTTACTGCGAGAAGCCCATGGGTGTGGACTACGAGGGCTGCAAACGTGTGATCGCGGCAGCGCGTAAGGCTGATCCGAAGAAGTGCTTGTCGGTAGGTTTCCAGCAGCGCTACGGCCCCGTATACCTGGAAGGCTACAAACGAATTCAGAATGGCCAGATCGGCCAGTTGGTGAATGCTCGTGCGGCGTGGATCAGCAGCGATCCTTTCACGCGTCGACCCTACGACGATCCAAAGATCGAAAAGGTGCGTAACTGGTTCTGCTACCGCGATCTGTCAGGCGATTTTATCGTCGAACAGGATTGCCACAACTTTGATGTCCTGCATTGGTTCCTTGGAGGCGTGCCGATTCGCGCCGTGGGCTACGCAGGGCGCAAGGTGCGGACCTCGATGGAGATTCTGGATCATTTGACCCTTTCGTTTGAATGGCCCAACGGTATTCATGTCAACTTCGAAGCGAACCAGATTACTCCGCGCGGGTTCAGCAAAGTGGGCGAGGAGTTCACCGGTACGACTGGCTCCATCCACACGAGCCGCACCAAGATGATTCACATCAAGGCTCCAAACGACGTGGAAACGATGGAGTCGAAAGCGGATATCACGATCGATGCGTTGCAGATCTTTATCGGGCGCGTGCTTTCGGGCGATATCGAGAATGTCGGTGAGCGGAGCGCGCTGAGCACAATGATCGCGCTGCTCGGCCGCGCCGCGTTGTACAGCGGCAAGGAAGCAACCTGGAAAGGGGAGTTCGGCGCATAACTAACCCAAAGGCCTCTCTGCGTGACCTGCCTTCCGTGGATCGGTTAGTTCGGTCCGCGCCCTCGGAGGTGCCTGTCGAAGTCGCAACAAGTGTTGCGCGTCAACAGCTCGCGGCACTTCGTCAGGACATTCTCAATGGCAAGGCGCAGCCGGGGGATGTTGAGAGCCGCTATCAGGCAGCTTTATCAAAGCTTCTTCGTCCATCTCTCCGCAGGGTGATCAACGCGACCGGGGTAGTGCTGCACACCAATCTCGGCCGCGCCTCGCTGCCCCACTTCGAGCCGATTCCCCATTATTCGAACCTCGAGTACGATCTCGAGCTAGGCCGCAGGGGTAAGCGGGATTCTCATGTCGCGCCGCTGCTGGAGGCGCTGCTCGGATGCCCGGCGATCGTCGTGAACAACAACGCGTCGGCGGTTTATTTGGTGCTGCACGAGCTCGCCGCGGGTTATGAAGTCGTCGTGTCGCGAGGGGAGTTGATCGAGATCGGCGATGGTTTCCGGATCCCGGACATCATGGCGCATTCCGGCGCGGTCTTGCGGGAAGTCGGGACGACGAATCGAACCACGATCGACGATTACCGCGCCGCTTTGACGGATCGCACGCGGCTCCTGCTGCGGGTGCATCCAAGTAACTTCCACATCTCGGGTTTTACAGCAAAGCCGAGCTTAGAGGACCTCGCCAAGCTGGCGAATGAGACGGGCATTCCGTTGTACGAGGACTTGGGCAGCGGCTGCCTTGTGGACCTCCAGCCCTGGGGCGTGACGGAGCCGACGGCGCAGGCGAGTCTAGAGGCCGGAGTTGATCTGGTGAGCTTCAGCGCGGACAAGCTCATTGGGGGGCCGCAGTCAGGAATCATCGCGGGCCGGCCGGAACTGGTGACGCGAATCCGGCGCAACCCGATGTATCGGGCGTTTCGGCCAGACAAGTTGATTGTGCAGGCGCTCGAACAGACGCTGCGGAACTTGCTGTTTCGCCGCTGGGACAAAGTTCCGACGTTGCGGATGTTGTCCGCCTCGGTCGACGAATTGTCGCCTAGAGCGGTTGGCTTCGTTTCGTCAATTTCGGTTGACGCATGCGTCAGGGCGGGGGAATCGGTTCTGGGCGGAGGTTCAACCCCCGATCAGACAATCCCTACTGTTCTGATCGAGATCGCCGATATTCCAGCATCGAAGCTGGAGAAGCTGCTGCGCGAACAGCAGCCGCCTGTAATTGCCCGGATCGAAAATGATTGCGTTGTGCTCGACTTACGGACTGTGCATCCGGACGAGGAGCCTGAACTCAGGGCCGCACTGGAGGCGGCTGTTGCTCAAGCGCGCTCGAGGTAAGCACCTTCGGACGTGCTGACGCGGATTTTCTCGCCTTCGTTGATGAACGGCGGTACCTGCACCACCAGGCCCGTTTCAAGCTTGGCGGGCTTCGTCACGTTCGATGCCGTGGCGCTCTTCAGGCCGGGCTCGGTCTCCATTACCGTGAGGTCGACGGTGGCCGGAAGTTCCACGCTGATCGGCTTGCCCTCGTAGAACTCGACGTGAACCTTCAGGTTTGGAATGAGATAGTCGACAGCGTCGCCGAGGATGTCGCGAGCGAGAGGCGTCTGCTCGAAATCTTCGGTGTTCATGAACCAGAAGTTGTCGCCTTCCTCGTAGAGGTATTCCATCTCCTGCTCGTCCAAAATGGCGCGCTCCACGTTCTCGGTGGATGAGAACCGGTTGTCGAGCATGGCGCCGGTTCGCAAGTTTCGCATGCGGACCTGCACAAATGCGCGGAGGTTTCCGGGGGTACGGTGGGTCATGCTGAAGATTGAGTACAGATCGTTGTTGTACTTGATCACCATGCCCGGACGAATCTGAGTAGCTTGCATGTCTTGTTCGGGGCGTCTCCCTGCGTAGGATGGAAAATCCATCGTAGCAGGACCTACAAGTCCTTGCTTAGCGGGCATCGCTTGAATTGCGAGTAAATCGCAGCGTCCCGTATCATGAAAGTACTCCCGCATGATTCCCGAAACAATTCCTGAAGGACTGACTTTTGACGATGTATTGTTGCAGCCTGCCAGGAGTTCGGTGTTGCCCAACCAGGCGGACACGCGAACAGTAGTGACTCGCAAAATTAAGCTAAACATACCCATTCTCAGCGCGGCAATGGACACGGTCACCGAGTCCCACTTGGCAATCGCGCTTGCACAGCAGGGCGGGATCGGCATCATTCACCGAAATATGCCGATCGAGCGCCAGGCAGAAGAAGTAGATCGCGTGAAGCGAAGTGAGAGCGGCATGATCGTAGATCCGGTGACGATTGAACCGGAGAAGCGGATCTCGGACGCACTCGAGGTGATGAAGCGATTCCGTATCTCGGGCGTACCCGTCGTAAAGGGCGGCAAGCTCGTCGGTATTTTGACCAATCGAGATCTGCGCTTTGAGACGCGCTTCGACCTTCCCATCCAGGACGTGATGACCAAGGAGAACCTGATCACGGTTCCGGTCGGCACGACGCTGGAGGAAGCGGAGAAGATCCTTCACAAGCACCGTGTGGAAAAGCTACTCGTGGTGGATGATGAGTACAACCTGAAGGGTCTGATCACGGTCAAGGACATCCAGAAGAAGCTGAAGTATCCGAATGCCGCCAAGGATGAGCAAGGGCGATTGAGAGTCGGAGCGGCGCTGGGCGCAACAGGCGATTATTTAGAACGCGCACAGGCCCTGGTCGCCAAGAAAGTCGACTTGCTGGTAGTGGATACGGCACATGGACACAGCGAGCGCGTGATGGAAGCGGTTCGCAATATCAAGAAGGCAATGCCGGACGTTCAGTTGATGGCCGGCAACATCGGTAGCTACGAAGGTGCCTGCGACCTGATTGACCTGGGTGTGGACGCGATCAAGGTCGGAATCGGGCCGGGATCCATTTGCACCACTCGTGTGGTTAGCGGAGCCGGCGTTCCACAGATTACCGCAATTGCGGAAGCCGCGAAGGCGACCCGGGGCAGTGGTGTTCCGATTGTCGCGGATGGCGGCATCAAGTACTCGGGCGACGTCACCAAGGCGATTGCCGCGGGTGCGGATTGCGTCATGATCGGCAGCCTGTTCGCAGGCACGGAAGAGAGTCCAGGCGAGACCATCCTGTACCAAGGGCGAACGTTCAAGAGCTATCGCGGCATGGGCTCGATCGGTGCGATGGCGCTGGGCAGCTCAGATCGATATTCTCAGGATCCGAACGGCAAGCTCGTGCCGGAAGGAATCGAGGGTCGCGTGCCATACAAGGGTCCACTGGCCGATCTGGTATTCCAGCTTGTGGGTGGTTTGCGCAGCGGTATGGGCTACTGTGGCTGCGCGACGATCGCCGAGCTGCAGGAACGGGCCAGGTTCCTTCGCGTGACGTCGGCCGGACTGCGCGAAAGTCACGTTCACGACGTCATCATCACCAAAGAAGCCCCGAACTACAGGCTCGAGTAGCGTCACTTCACCACGATCGTGGTTCCTGCCTGGGTGCTCTGTCCTCCGATGCTGACCTGAATCGGTGTCGTGTTGGATGATGACAAGCCGGTTGGGATCACGCAGTTGATCTGCAGCAAACCGAGCACGGACCCGATCGATGGGCCTGCGTAACTCACCGACGCTGGTGTGCCCCCGATTGTCACCGAGGGTAGCGGCGAGAGTTGCGGAAGAGGCGAGACGCTGGACGGGAAGAGCCAGCCCGTGCGAGGGTTGAAACTCGTTGCCCAGTCGCCTTCACCAGTGAGGTACAGGACGACCGTATCGCCGGGCTTGGCAGGATTCTTCACCTCGTTCACCGAGTATGTCTGGGTTGTGGCGTTGTAGTTCAAAGCCACGACCTGGCCTGTGCCAGAGCCGTCGAGCGTGAACAGTCCGGGGGCAACTGCGACGATCGTTGCCGTTCCGGTTGCTGGACTGCCGCTGCCTTTGTCGACCACGATGGCTTTGTTCGGACCGGCTGTTACTGCATAAGGCACTTGGACCGTGAGTTGGTTCTGACTTGCGTATAGAAGTGGTGCGGCGATCCCGTCGACGGTGACGGATACGTTGTTCACTGTTGTGTCGAGGAAGCCGTCGTTGTTCGCATCCGCGCTCAGGACAGGCGAACTTGGGCCGATATCGGATCCGAAGAGAGTGACCAACTCGCCCGGTGCAATCGACCCTGTTTGCAAACTGGCGCCGTTGGTGATGGCCTGAATCGTGGGCGTCGCGCCTACTGTAAAGGCTATGGTGCCGGAGTCTCCTCCCGGCGCAGGATTCGTAACCAGCAGGTTCAGCGTTCCCGGCGTGTTTAGAAGCGTCGCAGGAATGACCGCAAGCAGGGCGTCGGATCCGAGCACCGTGGTTTGGAGCGCCGTTGAAACGCCCTGCACCTTGGCAGCGGATCCACCATAGAACCCCGCGCCTCGGATGGTCACGGTAGTTGCGGCGGCGTTCACCGAAACCCCGGTCGGCCAGATGCTCGATAGCGTCGGCTGCACACTGTTGACGATCAGGCTGACCGTGATGACCTGCTGCTTGCTTCCCTGGGATGCGTTCGGTGCCGCGACGGTCACTCGAGCGGCGTACGGAGTCGCTTGAGGCGTCAACGCGGAAGCGTCAACGGCAAAGCTCAGCGTGGCGGGAGCACCTGGCAGGATCACTCCGGAGGCCGGTGTGACTGTCAACCACGGCCCACCTGCGACCGTTGCTGTGTAGGACAGAGGCGCACCGCTGGTTGTGAGCCGTACAGTTTGCACTACAGGCTGTGAAGGAGGAGCCGTGAAGGCTAACGTTGACCCGCTGAGGCTCAACGTGGGCAGAGGCGTTGATACCGTCAGCGTTACCGGCACTGTGAGTGGCTGTGCTACGCCGGTCACGGCGACGTTAATCGTCGCGGAATAGGTTCCGACGGACATAGACGTTGGGTTTGCGCGCACAGTGAGGGTCGCGTTCAGGCGCCCCCTCGATGGTGTGGCCGTAAGCCACTGAGCGTTCACACCGGTGATAGAGACCGTAAAGTTCGGGGTTCCGCCGCTGGCTTTCACGTTCAGGCTCTGCGCTGCGGGGAGCTGCGCCTGCCCTGGTTGATAAGTGAATGTAAGACTGGCAGGTGTTGCTGTTGCCGTTGTCTGCCCCGGAAGCGGCCGGACACTCCAGGCCGCTGCCAGGGCCAGAAGGAATCGTAGGATGGCGGAGCCGTAATGCATACACTGCCCTTATCGGGCGCGTATGCATTTCTTTTAGCGTCGTTCGCTGCTGGGCGGTACCAGGTTCTTCATCCGCATGTAGGTGACGAGGTTGCCGTAGTGCTCATAGGTATGAGCGTTGTTGAAAGCGAGGACGCCAAGCTTGGTGCGCTCGGTGCCGAAGAGTTTTACCATTCCGACTCCCGACGCGTCTGTCATCGAGTCATAAGCGGCGTCGCAGTACGCAAAGGCCTCTTTCAGAGCTGCGGTCAGATCCGCTTTGGAAGTCTTGCTCTTCTCGACCCCCACGCGCTTCGATTCGCCCTTTACTGCTCCGCAAAACGAATACTGAGCATCGGCAATGTGCCCGAGCAGTCCTGCGAAGGAGCGAACATCGGGCGTTGGCTTGAACGTGTAGTCCTCCTCCGGCATCTTTTCGGCGGACTTCAGGATGTTGTTCTTAGCGTTTGTGTACACGAACTTGACATCGGATGTGAGAGGGTTCGCGGTCTGACCAAAGGTCGACAGACCGGCGCCGGCAAGCAAAGCGAGTAGTGAAAGCTTCTTCATAATTGAACTCCAATCGAGAGTGGCGTTTCTGGGTCTTCATTCTACTGACTATTCGGGCGACAAAACGGTAGGGTGTGGAACGACATACCATGTAGCCATGAGATGTGCCCTCCTTTACGGAATCCTGGTCGCCCTTTTACCCACCCTGCATGCCGACGTTCACACGCTGAGTCTGCAACAAGCTATCGCCATCGCTCTCAAACAAAATCCGGATCTGCTGCTAGCGCGTCTCGATCAGCAGCGAGCCCAATTAACGGCGCGGTCAGCAAAAGATCCTTTTCTGCCGAAGGTTTACGCCGGCTCCGGGCTTGCATGGACCTACGGCTATCCGCTGAGCATCGAAGGGTCAGCGCCTTCCATCGTTCAAGTCAAGGCCATCATGTCGGTCTACAACCAGCCGGCCCGCTATCAACTGGCACAGTCGAAAGAAGACGTTCGAACGGCGGCGTTGGATGAGGCTGCGAAACGGGACGAGGTCGCGTATCGAGTCGCAGTCACTTACCTGGAAACGAACTATTTGGCCAGGGCTGCCGACGCTGCGGGCAATCAGGCTGCGAGCTTTAAGAAGGTGGCGGATACAGTTCAAACTCGCGTGGCGGAGGGACGTGAGCTGCCCGTTGAAAAGTCGCGAGCCGAGGTGAACCTGTTGCGAGCGCAGCAAAGGCTTCGGAACCTCGAGGCTGATCTCGACTACAGCCAAAACAACCTCGCAGTTCTGCTGGGTTATGCGCCATCCGATCGCGTTCGCACCTCTGACGGCGGTACCTCCAGCGAAGCGCTGCCGGAGTCAGAGGCTTCGGCCGTCGACACCGCGCTCGCCAACAGCAAAGAGGTCAAGCGGATCGAATCGCAGATTCAGGCCAAAGGCTTCGAGACGAAGTCGTACCACGCTCAAAAGCTTCCAAAGGTCGACCTGGTGGCGCAATACGGGCTCTTCTCACGTTTCAACAACTTTCAGCAGTTTTTTCAGCGATTCCAGCAGAACAACGCGACGGTTGGCCTATCGATCCAGATTCCGATTGTGGCTCCAGCCGCAGCACGAGCGTTAGCTAACCGAGGCGACGTGGAGATGGAAAGGCTGCGAGTCGAGATGACTTCGACCAGAGATCGTTTGGCGCTTCAAACGCGCAGAGCATGGCTGAACCTACAGCGCGCGCAGGATGCGCTCAAGCTTGCCCAGGCGGATCTCGACCTTGCAAGGGAACAACTGAACGTGGTGCTTTCACAATTCGGAGAAGGCCGGACTCTGCTACGACAGCTCGAAGAAACACGGACCCTTGAGAATGAGCGTTGGATCACACTCTACGATGCCGGCCTCGCACTGGAACGGGCACGTCTTGATCTCCTGCGCCAAACTGGCGGACTCTTAGCGGCAATCCGTTAGGCGCCGTTCGGCTACAATCAGAGATTCACAAAATGCAGTTCGCTCGAGTTTTCCTGCTGCTGCTGGTGTGTCTCGCCGGGCTGCATGGCGCTACCTTCGGGACAGTCGTGACCCTGCTTGGAGGCGCTAGCGACATCGTTCTTGATGAGTTGCGCAACCGCCTCTACCTGGTAAATGGGGCACAGAATCGTGTGGAGGTTTATGGGATCCGGGAGCGCCGGTTCCTTGATCCGATTCGCACGGATGCGCGTCCTCTGACGGCAGCCATCGACCGCGATCGCCAACTGCTCTACGTCACTTCGTTCGATGGGTCCAATCTGAACGTGATCGATCTCGACACATTAACGGTCGCAAGGCGCATCAGTTTGCCCGTCAAACCGGAGGGCATCGCGATTGGTGGCGACAACAAGGTGCTGATCACGACAATCGGAAGCGGCGTAGGCAACACGACCAACGTGCTACTCCGCTACGATCCCGCAGCCGATGCCACAGCCTCTCTTCAGGCCGTTCCGATCACATTGCCGCCGCCCCTCAATCCCCAGGTCGTCCCTCCCTCGGGCAGAGTCTTCCTGACCTCTCGCAGTCAAATGGTGACCAGCGCGGACGGGAACTGGATCGTCGGTGTGAATATCCCAACGGGAAACTCGCGAGTGGTCTTCCTGTATGAAGTGGCCTCCGGGACGGTGTTGCGTACGCGCGCTCTGGCAAACGCTTCGAGCGTGCTCTCGATCTCCCCGGACGGGTCACGATTTATGGCGGGGCTGACGCTGTTCGACTCGGCCACGCTCAGTATTCTGGCGCAGCAGAACGTGGCGAACTCTCCGTTCCCGTATGCGCTCAACACGAACTTCAACATTGAGCAGAACCAAGGGGGCAGCGTGTTCTCGCCTGACGGTTCAACGCTCTACTCCGCCTTCAACATCGCACCGGTTCAGAACCCTCCGGCGCGGGCGAACGTAAGCCAGCTGCTAACGAATGACCCGGAAAATCTGCTGATCCGCATGGGCCTGCAAGTGCCGGAGAATCTATCGGGAAAGATGGTGATGACGTCGGACGGCGGAACTTTGTTCGCTCTCTCGGAATCGGGGTTCGTGATTGTGCCTTTGTCGACGCTTTCGGCGATGCCCATTGCGCGCGTCGAATCGTCGGTCGCGCTGTTGACGAATGACCAGTGCGGCGTCAATGCAGCGCGCAGGACGGCAAGTATCCAGATTCGAAATGACGGGCGTGGACGCTTGACCGCAACGGCGCAGGTCCTTCAGGTCGCTCCTACGGGTCCAGGTGGCATCGGTGGAGGAGCGGGTGGCGGCTTCCCAGGTACCCCGGCACCGATACCGATTCCCCCTGTTACGGGAGTTCCTGAGCGTCCTCCCGTGATCGGTGAAACGCCGACTCCAAGCAACCCGAGCATTGTTGCGACAGCTCCCACGGTGCGCACGACTCCGAATGCGACGGGTGTCCAGATGGATCTGACTTATACATCGAATGCAGCAGGCCGCGTGCCCGGGACCGTGTCGCCGACTCACACTTTTCTTGTTCAGTCGAACGAGGCGGTCAACATACCGAATGCAATTCGCGTGTTCCAGAATTTCCGTGACGCGGAGTCGAGGGGAGACATTGCGCCGGTCGAGGTCGGGCTCTCGGCCAATGAGGCTCTGGAAGACATGGTGCTCGACTCCGCGCGGCGACGCATCTATCTGGCTAACTCGGGGTTGAATCGCGTGGAAGTCTACGACATCAGGCTGGGCCGGTTCCTGACGCCCATACGCGTCGGGCAACTGCCGCGTTCTGTGGCGATGTCGCCTGACGGGCTGTTCCTTTATGTCGCGAACTCCGGCGGTGAGAACGTTTCCGTTATCGATCTCGACAGGCTGGAACAAGTTCGCCTGGTGATGTTCCCGCCCTTGCCGGCGAATTTGGGCACCGGGATCTTCACGCCGTCACTTATCTCCGTTGGACTCCGAGGACCTCAGGTAATGATGAACAACGGCCAGATATGGCGGCTCATCGACAACGAGTTGGTGCCGCGCCCACAGAGCGCGACCATTGGCTCCTTGACGGTCCCAGCGCCTCGGACGATGGTCGCTACGCCGGGTGGTGAATACATCCTGCTACTGGCGGGCAATGGCATGGCGCACCTTTACGATGCGAGCGCGGATGAGTTCGTCCAAAGCCGGCAGGTATTTGCGAATCCGATTCAGGGATTCTACGGTCCTCTCGCCGCCGGGCCGCAGGGACGCTATTACCTGGCAAACGGACTGATCTTGAACCAGGCGCTGACACCAACCGGATTGGCGTCCGCTCGACCAGTCTCAGCGGTTTACCCGGTTTCCTTGAACCAGTTTGTTCGTTTCGTGCAGCCGGTGCGCGCGAATGCTAGTGCCTTGTTGCAGCCCGGAGACTCGCCTACCGCCGAGTTGGTTGACGTCAACACGGGGTCGACGCTACGATCGACGCCGTTGCTCGAGGGGCCGATCAATACGGTGATCGGTACCGCCCGGGCAAATGTGAATGGAAGGACCATGGTGTTCGATCAAGCCTCGAACACGATCTATGCGATCACAACTTCCGGATTAAGCATCGCCGCCCTCGATCCGGTGAATCCGGCGGATCGTCCGGTGGTCAGCGCGAACGGAATTGTCAGCGTATCGAGCTACCTGCCGGCATTCGCACCTGGCAGCCTCATTTCAATCTTTGGCCGCAATCTCGGAAGCTCCGAATCGTTCACGTCCACGCCCTTGCCCACGACTCTTGGGAACACCTGCGTCACCTTGAACAACAATCCGCTCCCGCTCTTAATGACGTCGGCCGGGCAGATCAATGCTCAGATCCCGCCGGAACTGGCCGTGGGGCGATATCCTCTCGTGGTGCGTTCGCTTGAACGGAAGGCTGCCTCAGCTGCCACGCAAATTCAGGTGACCCGTTATGCGCCGGGGATTTTCACGATGGGCGAGGACGGGCAACCGGCGCTCTTCCACAAAGACGGGCGGCTCGTGACCAAGGATCGGCCAGCAAAACGCGACGAATCCCTGGTGATGTACGCCACTGGACTCGGTGTGACGAAGGGCGGTCGTGTGACCTCCGGCAATCCGTCGCCTTCGGAACCGCTGGCGATAACGGATCCGGTGTCGGTGTTCTTCGGCAATCCAAGCATCAATGAAGCGGGGATTATCGTCGAGTGGAGCGGACTCGCTCCGGGATACATCGGCTTGTATCAGATCAATCTCCGAGTACCAGGGGCACGCATACGAGGGGATAACCTGCCGATGACACTTCGGATCGGTGGTGTAGAGAGCCAGAAGACAGGTCCGGCGGTGCCGGTGGTCTCGGTGGATTAGTCCGTTAAAAAACTTCCACTTAAGTCTATGCGGGAGGGAAAATCGTACCCCCATCCGGGGGTTTGCCAATCCTCGCAATCTTGTGCTGAAGTGTACAGAGTGGCAGGTGTATCATGACTCAGGGTTTTCGCGGTGCCGTAGTGGCCTGTGCATTGGTGATCTGTGCGTGTAGCACGGATCCGAACGTCGTCAAGAAGAAATATCTCGACAGCGGCAACAAGTACTACGATCGGGGCAAATATAAAGAGGCTCTGATTATGTACCGGAATGCTCTCCGGAAGGACCTGAAGTACGGAGAAGCCTACTACCGCGCCGCTCTCACGGAAACCAAGCTGGGCCGCGTTGCGGAGGCGGCTCGCGACCTGCATCGTGCCGTCGAGTTGCAGCCGGACAATCTCGACGCCTACAACCGTCTGATCAACATCTACCTCAACTCGTTCCTGGCCGATCGACGCAAGCCCAAGGCACTGGTGAACGAGATCAAGAACCTGGCTGACAAGCTCGCGAAGTCTCACTCGAACACGTACGAGTATCAGCGTGTGATGGGCTATCTCGCTTTAACGGATAACAAGGTGAAGGATGCGATCGCTTACTTCGAGAAGGCGAATTCGATGCGTCCCTTACAGCCCGACCTGGTTCTGGTTTATATCCAGTCGTTATCGGCTGACGGCCGCGCTGCCGATGCTGAGCGAATCGCGTACGAGATGCTCAAGAAGGATCCGAAGGTCCTGACCGTCTACGACGCGCTGTTTCTCGAGTACGTCAAGCAGAATCGTCTGGCAGATGCCGAGCGCATCCTGAAGAGCAAGATCGACAACAACCCTAAGGTTTCGGATAACTACCTGCAACTTGCTGCTCACTACTACTCGCAACGGCGCAAGGATGACATGCTCGCGACGCTCAAGCGTTTGAGCGACAACAAGGCGGATTTTCCGAATGCGCCACTCCTGGTTGGCGACTTCTTCCTGCGTACGCGAGATATGGATGCCGCCGTTGAGCAGTACAAGGTCGGCGTGGACCAGGTTCCGGCTCAGAAGGCTGTGTTCCAGAAGCGGCTGATCGAAGTCTACGTTCTGCAGAACAAGATCAAGGACGCGCAGGTCATTCTCGAGGACATCCTGAAGACGAATCCCAAGGATGACGAAGCGATCGCGATTCGGGCGTCGTTGCTGATGCTGACCGGCACTCGAGATCAGCTGCAGACCGCGATCAACGACTTGCAGTCAGTGCAAAGCCGCATGCCGGAGAATCCGGTGGTTCGATTCAACCTTGGCCGTGCGCACCTGGCGAAGGGCGATCTCCAGAAGGCCAAGATTCAATTTGAAGAGGCGATCAAGCTTCGTTCCGACTACCTGCTCCCACGACTTGCGCTGGCTCAGATGCAGCAGCAGAGCGGCGAGTACGGCAAGGTTATCCAGATGACCAGCGAGGTGCTCAACTTCGATCCAGCCAACCTGCAAGCGAAGCTGCTCCGGACGCGCGCGCTCATCGGCATGGGCGAGACGAAGCAGGCACGATCCGAGCTCGATCGGATGCTTCAGGCCAGCCCGTCTCTCTCAGAGGCTCGGTTGCAGCTGGCGGCGCTCGACCTGGTAGAGCGTCGTTTCGATGCGGCTGAGGAAGGCTTCAAGAGGATTCGCTCCGAAAACAGTGACATGCGGGCTTTGATGGGACTGACCGAGGCCTACGTGCTGCAGGGACGGTTCGACCCTGCCATGCAGCTGCTGGATGAGGAGATGCGGAAGAATCCGGATCGGGTGGATCTGCGAGTCGCGCACGGCAACATCGCAATCCGCGCTCAGAAGTACAACGTCGCGATCGATGATTACAAGAAGGCACTCGAGAAGAGCCCGCGCAGTGCGGACGTATGGCTCCGCTTAGGCGAGACGCAGCGTCGCAGCGGCGACGCAGCCGCGGCTCAAGCCAGCTTCAGTAAGGCCAAGGAACTGGCTCCGAACAATGTGGTGCCTTATGTCCAGCTCGCCTTGATGCACGACGCGGTGGGACAGAAGGATCAAGCGCGTCCGCTCTATGAGCAGATCCTCAAGATCCAGCCTGATAATCCAATTGCCTTGAACAATCTGGCCTATATGCTGGCGGATACCGGTCAGGATCTTGACCAGGCTCTCACCATGGCTCAGCGTGCGAAGCAGAAGCTCCCGCAGGACTCGAACGTAGCGGACACGCTCGGTTGGGTTTACATCAAAAAGAACCTGAGCGACAGCGCGATTAATATCTTCGACGATCTGATCCGCAAGGAGCCGAAGAATCCGATCTTCCGTTACCACATGGCTCTGGCACTCGCGCAGAAGGGTGACAAGGCCGCCGCAAAGCGCGAGTTGACTGCTGCCCTCAATTTATCCCCGACTAAGCCGGACGAGCAGAAGATTCGTGAACTGATGGCTAAAGTGAATAACTAATTGCTTAGAAGGGACGCCGGCTGCTCCAATACCGGCGTCCTGGCGAGCCTGCGGTAACATCCAAAAGGTGGAAACGAAGCCAGAAGTAGTTTCGACAGCGCCGACGTCGCGCCCAGTTGAGCAGTCAGCCCTTCCGTACGTCCTTCCTTTCGTTTTCTTTATCGGCCTGCTAGCTGCCTCCGATTACCTTGCGTTGCTCGGCCGATGGGAGTTTCCGGTGCGAGTCACCGCACTGGCCGTGCTTCTGTATGCCGTGTCGCGGCACGTCATCGACTTTCGTTGTCGAGTACCCGTGCAGAGCATCGGCATCGGCATCCTGGTGTTCGCCATCTGGGTAGCACCTGACCTCTTGATCCCTGGCTGGCGCAATCATTGGCTGTTCCAGAACGGAGTGATGGGCAAACTAAAGACGAGCATCCCAAGCAACTTGCTCGACGACCCTCTGGTCCTGAGTTTCCGCACCATTCGAGCCGCGGTTTTGGTGCCCATCATCGAAGAGCTGTTCTGGCGTGCGTGGCTGATGCGATGGCTGATCAATCCAAAGTTCTATGAGTTGCCGCTTGGTGCGTATCAAACCGGAGCCTTCTGGATCACGGCGCTCCTGTTCGCTTCAGAGCACGGTCCCTACTGGGAGGTTGGACTACTTGCCGGAATCATTTACAACTGGTGGATGGTGCGTACCCGCAGCCTTGGCGACCTGATTCTGGCGCACGGAGTCACCAACCTCGTTCTGAGTCTTTACACGATCGCGACGAAGCGCTGGGAGTATTGGCTCTAGTCCTGGCCGGAGACGTCAAGCCTCAATAGTTAGCTTTATTCATTCGCTCGAGCTGACGCGTCAGGAACGCCAGGTCCATGAATGGCTCGCCGCCAGTACGCGCCCAATGTACTCGACCGTTCTTATCGATGAGGATGGTGGAGTGAAGCTCGATCTCCTCGAAGTCATCGTAGGAACGAAAGCGTCGGGCGCTGGCGAGGGTCGAGTCAGACAGGATCTGTACACCGGGCAGTTTAGCGGTCTTGAGATACTCCGTGTTCTGCTCGGGGGTGTTCGGGCTTACGGCGAGCACCACTGTGTTCAAGCGCTCCCAGTCGCTGTTCTTTTTCGAGATCTCCTGCAGTTGATTCACGCAATGCAGGCATTCCCGACCGAGATAGAAGACCAGGATCACGTTCTTGCCTTTTAACTGATCCAACGTGACGCCCTTCTTGTCCTGGTCCAGGGCCTCGAGCGCGGGTGCCGAATACGGCTCGTAGAGTGCTGGGCCGTACTGGGTCAGAGTGACTTTCGCGTAGTTTCGTTGCGGTGCAGGAGAGGAATCTTTGGGATCAGCTTTTACCCCAGTCGCTTTCGCTCGCTCCAAGGCAACCAGACCGGGGTCCGCATCGGATGTCACAAAGAGCAGGCGAGCCATCGCAGCACGAGCGGCATCATCGTTGTCCATCGCATGGTGTGCTTCCACCAAACCAGCGAGTGAGACGAAATCGTTTCGAACACGCGCCAGGGCTTTATCAAAGGCAATGACGGCGAGCTTGGGGCTGCCCTGCTTGAGATACTCGCGTCCGACGGCTGAGTAGAGCAACTCAGGATAGCTGGGCGGATCGTTGTCGAACCGCTGAGCCTCCCACTGTTCCTGGGCCGCTTGCGAAAGCAGAGACAAGCCCTGAAGTGATTCGCCGCGCATCAACTCGAGTCGCCCTTTCAACTCCTTCGAGGCGATCTTGTAGGTTTCCTCGATCGGGTTCTTTTCCACTTCCTTTTCGAGCGCCGCAAAGTCACTGAATGCTTTTTCGGCCTTGGCTCGATCGCCTTTCCCGATGTAGGCACGGGTCGCCGAATAGGTCTTGTAGACCTTGTCAGCGGGTGTTGTTCGCCATGGGATCGCGCCATCCTTCAAGAGCTCGTCCCAGCGCTCGAACTTGATCAAGGCTCGAGTGTACGCGCGCAGGCCCTGCGAGAAGTTGCTGTAAGGATGGTCGAGGTTGGCTTTGGGATCAAGGGGACTGTCGAGCAGTTGCTTGGCTCCCTCGATCGCTAACTTTGCCATACCGAGCTGCTCTTGAATGTAGGACAGGTAGTTGCGGTTGTGCCCGTAGTTCCAATAGTTGAACGGGAACACCATTTGGTCGCGCATGTGGCGAAGTTCGGTTCGCGTTGCGGCGTCCATGCTAATGGCGGCCTCATGCCACATGCCTACTGTCGCGTAGATGTGCCCCGGCATGTGTTGCGCGTGCCCGATCTGCGGTGCGATGGCGCCATACCGTTTGCAACTGACGAGCGCCTGCTCGGGCTCGTGGTGATTCCAGTTGTGGATTCGGTAGTGATGCGCACCCGGATGATCCGGCTGTTTTGTCAGAACTTCTTTGACGATCTGCTCGGTACCGTAGCGCGAGTCGCCCATGTTGGCGAGCGCCAGCAATGCTCGCGCTTCCAAGTCGTCCGGAAACTTGATTGAGATCGTTTCGAGAATCCGCTTATACTCTTCGTTTCGCTCTCGATAGGTCGGCCCGCGATCACGCAAGGTGTTGATGCTGTGCAGGGCTTCGAGTGCCTCAATATAAAGGCGCTCGCGTTCCGTTACCGAGCCCTTTCTCTTCACGGCCTCGGCCAGGAACTCTTTTGATCGCTCAGGGTCACTGGCAGCTCTCGCGAGTCCCCAGTACACCATGGCGTTCTCGGGCTCGAGCTTCAGGCACCAGCGAAAAGAGCGCTCCGCTTCGTAGTCCCAGAAAGAGTGCAGGAGCGTGACACCCTGATCAAACCATTTCTGGACCTGTGCATTCCTGGTCGAAATAGGAAAATGCGCCTCACCGATTCCCGACATCAGCTGGGGCTTCGTGCGAGGGCCTACATCGAACGCCTCGCCATGCTTCGAATGACCTTGCTTGTACTTGTCGGCGGTTTCAGAGCCAGTGTTTTGCCCGTAGGCGAGTCCCAAGAGAAGGCAAATGGTAACTAAGCAGCGCACACGTCCTCGCGATGACTCATCATGCCATAGCGGCGGACGGGCTTATGTGCGTGCGGATTCCGTTTGTTGAAGGACCTCGGCTGGCGAAGTGTCGAGGTGCAAAGCGGTTTCAGCAACAGCCTTCTCGGCCGCTTGCCCGAACTTGGTCCGCTCCCACCAGACCTCCAAGAGCGCAACCGTCACCGCCAACGCCAATGGACCCAGGATGAGGCCGGATGGTCCGAACAGAGCGATGCCGCCAACGATGGAAAAGAACGTGAGCACCGTGTGCATGCGCAGACGGTCGCCAACGAGAGTCGGGTAAAGGATGTTATCGATCGTGCCCACCACAAGGGCACTCCAGCCAATAAGGATGAGCGCCTTAACGTATTGACCGCTGAGAAACAGGTAGACGGTAACGGGCATCCAGATCAGCATAGTTCCAAAAACCGGAACGAGCGCGGCGAAGAACGTAGCAGCTGCCCAGAGGACGGCCAACGGCACACCTAAGGTCAGATACATTGCGCCCGCAAGAGTCGCTTGTACGGCTGCTACGGTCAGGGATCCATTGACAGTTGCGATGAGGGTATCACTGACACGCCGGAACAACGCGCTTGCCTCGGAGTCAGATAACGGCAGCAGCTTTAACAAGCCTGCTCTTGCGCTCTCCTGGTCGCGATAGAGGAAGAACAGAACGAACAGCATCACGCCCATCTGCGTCAGGACCTCCAGCGAGCCCCTAAGGAACGCAGTTAACTGTCCTGCGAGCGCACCGCCTAACTGCTCGGCTTGGTGGAAGAAGTTGACGCCTGATCCGATCCGACGCATGAAGTCCGATATCGGAAGCTTTTCCCATTCGTACTGAAGCTTGGTGATCAGCTCGCCGGATTTTACTTCATCAAGGTTGTTTGCAAGCTGGTTAGCGGCATAGATGCTGATTGAAGCCACAGGGATCACGATCAGAAGCGCCACGAGAACAACCCCGATTGCCGCGGCCAAGGTCTTGCTATTTGTTTTAGAACGAATCCAGCAATAGGCTGCGTGTGTTGCGACGCCAAGCGCGAGCGCGAACGCGATCGGCGCAATGAAGGGTTTGACGATGAGATAGCAAACGTATAAGGCGAGAAAAGTAACGAGGGCTAGAGTGACTGTGAGGAGACGCTCTCGGGTGAACCAGTACCCGTTTTCGCACGAGGGGGAAGAATTCGCCATTTGATATTGCGGACGCGAGATGGATCCCGCGTCCGCAACGATTCAGTGTAGCCTTTCGTAGTCCTCTTTTAGACCACAGTGGTGCTACGTCGTGTTGCCAGGCGATAGATCCAAAGCAGCAGGACGGCGCCAATGATCGCCATGATGAACCCTGCCGGTTCACCAGGTCCGTAAAACCCAAAGACGCGTCCTAGCCAACCGCCGACTACCGCACCAGCAATACCGAGCAGAATCGTAATGATGATCCCGCCCGGATCGCGACCAGGCATCAGCAGCTTAGCGATGATGCCTACCACCAGACCAAACAGAATGTAGCCGAGGAATCCAAACATTTTCTTTTCTTACCTCCTGGACTCAGCCTCAGCGGCGATGCCGTTGTGGGCTGCGTGAATCACCATCTGTTGGATACGTACGGCAAAGGTGCGTTTCGAAACAACGTAAAACAGAGTTGGATCCCATCTGTCAGTAACCGTGAAAGCAGAGCCGGCTACAACGGCGATTTCCCGATCGCATATGCTGACGGTACCGATGGATATTATTGCTACACCAGCAGTTCCGCCCACAAATTCTACTTACAGTCAGGCCGTTCGGCACGGCGGGATCGTTTATGTTTCGGGTCAAACAGGAGTCGATCCTGCTACAAACGAATTGACGCCCGGCGGACAGGTTGCCGAATACCGCCAGGCCATCCGCAACCTTGAAGCGATTCTGCGCAGTGCCGGCAGCTCGTTGGACCTGGTCATTCGGAACACCATTTACATGACGGATGTCAGCCAGTTGGCGGACTTGAACCAGGTGTATGCGGAGTTCTTCCGACATCGCCCCGCCAAAACGGGTGTCGAGGTCAAAGCACTCGCGATGGGCGCGTCCATCGAAATCGAGTCCATCGCAGCGGTGGCTCAGATTTCAGATCCGGCCAGGGACAACGATAAATAGCAACACGGCCACTCCGAAGAGGAAGAACGCAGCACCGGCGCCAGGCAGATACCACGCTTCATCACTGATTCCAGGCTCGAGAACCGAGGTCGCCGGGTTGTCGACTCGGTAGAACACTTGAACTTTCCTGCCTACGCTGTAACGATCAACGATCTCCTGTG
>DASQVJ010000033.1:0-6308 GCA_035640835.1 Bryobacteraceae bacterium | reverse complement strand
ACTCTGGAAGCGGCAGTGGGCCGCCGGATGGTTCGTGCTGTGGTTTCTCGTGGTGCTCGGGCCGCTGCTGCCGTTACGGGATCATGTCTCGGAATATTACCTGACCATCCCGACAATCGGTTTGGCGATGCTCGGGGGCTGGGGTTTGGCGGAAGCGACTCGTGCGGGATGGGGTTGGCGGCTACTCGCGGTGCTGGTGTTTGTCACATATACCTGGAGCAATGCGGCGATGGCGCGGGTAGCCACGAGATACAACTTCGAGCGAGGCCGCTTAGCAAAAGCAATCGTACTCGGAGTGGAGCGAGTACTGGAACTTCATCCCGGCAAGATTGTACTGCTACATGGGATAGACAAAGACGCCTTCTATGCGGGTGTCGCTGACTATCCATTCCGTTTGTTCCGCGCAACGGATATCTATCTAACACCCGAGTCGCAGAAGAACATCGGTCTCGATCTAGAGACGTACTGGGGCTTAGCTCTTCCACAGCCGGCACTTGTCAAAGCGCTTCGGCAGGAACGCGGAGTGGTGTACCAGCTCGAGGGGGACCAGCTGCGCAACGTTACACGACTCTACACCGCTCAGCTCGCACCCGCGAGTTCGACGCTCTCGAGTTTTGTACGACTGGGGCAGCCGCTCTTCAGCGATCAACTAGGGCCTGAATGGTACCCAATTGATCAGGGGTTCCGCTGGATGCCTGGAAAAGCGACAGTGAGGTTGGCGCCGCTCGGATCCGTTTTGGTCGCCCGCGGATGGGTGCCGGAGCAAGTAGTACAAAGTCACCCGGAGTTCACCATCCGTGTAGGGGAATCCACGCTTGTGCGTCAAACGCTCACCTCCTCAGGGGGCTTTGAGGTCACCGCAAAGATTCCTGACAACTTTCGGAGCCTGCCGGAACTTCTCATCCAGCTCGAGTGCAGCAAAACTTGGGTACCGGACGGCGACGGCCGGCAGCTCTGTGCGGCGTTCGACCACATCGCGATCCGCTGAGATTCTGTCGCGTTTTTACCTAGATCGGAGTTTTTTTCGCGCCGAAACCCGAGTGGGTCCGACCAAACCAGTGTTTTGCGCGTATAGAGCGTATAGATCACCTGAATCTTTTTGGGGCCAAAGGTAATCAAAGTGGACCGTAGAGCCGATATGGGAGGAAGTCAAGTCGCTGGGTTGATGGTTGCAGACGACCGGAAGCGGTCTGGCATTGCAGTTGCTAACGGCTGTGGTATGATTTTTGGAGCCTCAGTTCTTGATGGGCATCCCGGGTCGCTTCAGACTCGAGATGCCGTGCAAGCTCCAGCTTCAAAACGTGCGAGAACCTGAAACTTCGGAATGATTTCTACGTCTATACGCATACGCTAACGACAAGAACAAGACAAGGAAAGCGACCGGCTAGTTCATTGAGGTAAGGAGAAGCAAAGTGACGAAGACCGAAATTAACAAGTACAAAGACATTCTGGAAACGAGACTGGCAGAGCTGTCGGCAGTGATGAAGAATCGCGAAGGTATCACCATCGAGAAGAGCCCTGATGCACTCGACGAAGTTCAAAACGCCGCAGAGCGAGAACTGGCCATCCGTAACTTGGATCGTGAATCGAATCTGCTGCGTAACGTGCGACTTGCATTGAGGCGCATTGACGAGGGCACCTTCGGAGTGTGCGTACATTGCGACGAAGAGATCAGCCCCAAGCGCATCGCGGCAGTGCCGTGGACGCCCTACTGCATCGCGTGCCAGGAGCAGGCGGATCGTGCTCAGGAAGATGGCAGCGAGTCCTTCGACGAGCTGCTGGTCAACGCCGCCTAATCACAGAATTTACCTGGGAATTTACACGGGCGCGGATCGAAAGATCTGCGCCTTTCGCCTTTTATAGCCCTAATGAGCTATACCCTGACTCGAAAGAGCTACTCCTCCAAACGAATTGCCGACACCATGCGTCCGGAGTCTTCTTTATCTCGGCGAAAAGAATGGAAGTCAGGGACGCCGCACATGGTACAAAGGTCGGCTGTATCGATATTGGAGTCAAGAACACCGCTCGAAGTCAACTGAATCCGGTTCGCCTCGACGAGGTTAAGCCGCGTTCGTTCTGCAGCATCGGCGTAAAATTTTGTAAACTGCTCCGCTACCTCGGGGCCTACTTCATAGCAGCATTCCCCGATCGCAGGACCGATCGCTGCAATGAGACGGCCGGCTTGCGTCCCGAACTCCGATTGCAACCGCTCGATTGTCTTTCGAAGAATCTCCGCGGCGGTACCGCGCCAGCCCGCGTGAACTGCGGCGACAACCCGGTGTTCAGGATCGGCTAGGAGTACGGGTACGCAGTCGGCAGTTCTTACCCCGATCCAGTGACCAGGCTCCGCTGTGATGAGGGCGTCGCCCTCGACCGATGCCGGGAGATCACAAGCGGCGATCACGATTTCGTCGGAATGGATCTGGCGAACGCGAGTGTACTCGCCGGGCCAACCCTCATCCTGCCTGGTACCAAACCCATGACGTAAGGATGGAAGTCCGTCGAGCAGAGTCGATCTGTAGACGCCCGATTCTTTGTAGAACAAGGTATAGCTTAAACGGGCTGGGCGATCTGAGCGATCATGATTTGCTGTCGAAACTGCTCCACCATATCCTCGGTCAAGCGGACTTCGGTCGGGCGTCTCACCAACGTGTTCATCGCATCAATCTTTTCCTGAAGCTTGAGAAGCGCGTAGAACAGGTTCTCGGGCCGTGGAGGGCAGCCGGTGACATAGACATCCACCGGAACGATTTTGTCGACGCCCTGAAGCACAGAGTAAGTATTGAAGGGTCCGCCGACGCTCGAGCACGCTCCCATGGAGATGACCCATTTCGGGTCAGGCATCTGGTCGTAAATGCGCTTAAGCACCGGCGCCATCTTGAGCGTGACGGTGCCTGCAACGATCATCAGGTCGGACTGGCGTGGCGAGGGACGGAATACCTCAGCTCCGAAGCGCGCAATGTCGAACCGCGAGGTAGTGGACGCAATCATCTCCATAGCGCAACAGGCGAGGCCGAAGGTAAGAGGCCACAGCGATGACTTGCGAGCCCAGTTGAACACGTAGTCGACGGACGTAGTCAGGAAGTTGCGTTCGAATTGATTCTGCAAATAGGCCACTTAGTCTAGTGTAGCAGTTGCACAGTAGGCGAGGCGTTTTCTCCGATACATAAGTTTTGGCTTAGAACCACATATACTGGAATCGCGCAATGCGCTGGTACGTCATAATAAGGGATAATTAAGCTCACGAGCCACAAAAAAAAGGCAGGGAAAACAAATGGATGTTCAAAGAATGCTGAATGAGCTGCGCGAAGAGCAAAAGAGCTTGGAAGCGGCGATCACGGTACTTAGCCGGCTAGCGGCCGGGCAGACGAAACGACGAGGTCGTCCCCCGAAGTGGCTGGAACAGATTGGAAATCAACAACTTAGTGAGCCGACGGCCACCAGGCGCCGGCGCACGATAAGCCCCGAAAGCCGAGCGAGAATGGCGGAAGCACAACGAAAACGCTGGGCCGCTGCGCGCGGCGAGATTTCAAACTGAGTTCGCCCGATACCACTCGAAAGTCCGGCGTAAACCTTCCTCGAGGCCGAATGCCGGGGCATGTCCTAAATCTCGGACCGCAGCCGCCGTATCCGCTTGTGAATCTCGCACATCGCCGTCGCGGCTCGGTCCATAGATGGCATCCATTTTGATCCCTGCCACGTCCTGTAATACGGACCACACGTAGTTCAGCGTGTAGCGGTTCCCATTCCCTGCGTTATAAACATTCCCCGAAATTCCCTTCGCCCTGGACGCCTTGAGGAGCAGCTCGACGACATCCTCGACGTAAGTAAAGTCCCGCGACTGCTCGCCATCGCCATGGATCGTGGGCGGGCTCTGCTGCAACAGGCATCGCATGAAAATGCTGAGGACGCCCGAGTAGGGGCTGCCTGGATCCTGTCGCGGGCCGTAGACGTTGAAGAAGCGTAAAGAGACCGTCTCCAAGCCGAAACACGAAGAAAAGACAGTCGCGTAATACTCGCCCATGAGTTTTTGAGCCGCGTAAGGCGACTTCGGAGTGGGCAGCATGTGTTCTGATTTCGGCAGAGTCGGAGTGTCCCCGTAAGCCGATGAGCTGGCGGCATAAATCACCCGCTTGACTCCCGTTTCTTTAGCCGCTTGGAACACATTGAAGGTGCCGTCGATATTTACTTCGTGGGAAGGAACGGGATCTAATATCGACCGCGGCACCGATGGGATCGCGGCAAGATGGAAGACCTGATCGGCGCCCGAGAAAGAATCGAGCAGCGCCGGGTAATTGCGGATATCGACATCCCGGTGCTCAATGCAATCAGCAACTTCATCGAGGTTGGCCCGATTTCCCGTGAGCAGGTTATCAACTACCACCACCTTGGGAGCGCCATATCGAAGAAGGCCTCTCACCAGCGCCGAGCCGATAAAGCCGGCACCTCCAGTCACAACAATGCGTTTACTCATGCTCCGGCTTCCCCCATCTGTTCGCGAATGTGGGCAATCGATTCGCGAGCGATGGTATCCGCTCCTGGAGTGAAGTCAAATGCCTCGAGTGAGATCCAGTGCTGATAGCCTCGGTGCTCCAAAACTTCGAAAATCGCTGAGAAGTCGTAATCGCCAGTGCCAGGGTGTTTTCCATCCATTTCATTCACATGCACATGCCGGACGTACTCAAAGTAGCGGTCGAGCACAACCGGATGTGGTTCAATTTCATCCGCAGCATTGTGTGTGTCGAACATGCTGCGGACGTTGGGACTACCAATCTCATCGACTACGGCGGCAGCTTCCGCAAGTGTCGTAATCACATCGCACTGACTCCTGGGAAGCGCCTCGACCAGGATGGTCACCCCGGTTGCCTCCGCATAAGGCGCCACCGATGCCAGACCATCCATGAAGTTCCGCGTCGCCTCGGTACGGCTGATGCCTCCGGTGGTCGCGCGCTGCTGTGGTGAGCCGAAGACCATGATGCCGTTCCGCCCGAGATCAGCGCAGAGGTCGATGAGGTGGCGGATGTGGTTCCAGCTCGCTTCTCGAAGAGCCGCGTCGGGAGTCGTGACATGGAGCCCTTTGGGCGACACCATCAGCCAGTGGAGGCCCACAAACTCGAGACCCGCGTCAGCCATCATTCGCCGGTATCCCGCGCGAGCATCCGCACTGATGCTCCTCGGGTCCGCGGCAAGCGTGAAGGGCGCTATCTCGATGCCCTCGTAGCCCGCCTCTTTGATCGCCTGACACGCCGCCCCGAACTCCCAGTCTTTATAAATCTCGTTACAGATCGCCTGTCGGAACCGCATGAGAACACTTAGTGTAACCCGTCATCCCCGGCGGTTAGCCACCACAACGATCGAAAGTCCTTTCCAGGGAAATATCCCGTCGAGCCGCCGCCAGAGCCAGACAGTCTTGTCGTAGATCTTGAGGGAGAATTTGTGGATCGTCTTGCGGCGGAGCAGCTTCCCATAGCTGAACCAGATGGCCTTCCCTGCCCGATTGAGCTCGTAGCTTTTCTCGACGTCAAACCCGGTGGACTCCAGGAGGCGCTGAAGCTCAGGCCCATCGAAGCGACGGCGGATTCCGAGACTCGAGTCCACTCGGCTCATCAGGTTGCTTCCTTGCGGCACCAGGAGCACCAGGTTGCCTCCGGGCACCAGAAGTTTCGCCAATTCGCGCAGCGTGCACTCAGGATCCTCGACATGCTCCAACAGGTTGAGGCTAAGGACGCTTTCGACGGCAGGGATCGAGCGGAACGATGATGGATCGTCCGGGTCGAGACGCACGACTGACACATTGGGGGTGCGCAGAAATCGGTTTGCGAGTGCGTGAAGGTAGAGCGGGTCGCGTTCGGCCGCGATGTACAACACTCGGCGACCCATCAGGCGCCCGCTGAAGTGTCCTATGCCGGCGCCGACCTCGAGGATCGTATCGCGAAGGTGCGGGCGTACGACGCTGGTGATCCAGTCGATGTATTGCGGGGTGCCCGTCAGGGTGTTGAGCACTCCTTGGCCGTAGGGCTCAACGTACAGGTCGTCGATCAGCCAATACCGGATCAGGACACCGAAGACCTTCACCCCATCCTTCCAGCCGATCTTCTTGCCTTCTTCATAGGTCCGGCCGTGATAGCTGATAGGGACCTCGTAGATTCTGAGCTTCCGTTTCGCGGCCTTCATCGTGATCTCAGGCTCGAAGCCGAAGCGATTGGAGCGGATCGGGATGCTCTTCAGGATGTCGGTGCGAAAGACCTTGTAGCAAGTCTCCATGTCCGTCACGTGCAGGTTCGAGAACATGTTCGAGACGCCAGTCA
>DASQVJ010000032.1:0-4206 GCA_035640835.1 Bryobacteraceae bacterium | reverse complement strand
GACTCAACGATCAGGCGACTCGTTTTCCGCTGATGCTCGATCGACTCGCGAGCATCGGTCTCAACTCGGCCTGTGTACTCCCGATGAGCACCGCACATCGGAAGTTGGGAAGTCTCGCCTTCGCCAGCCACGCGGAGGACGCGTACTTACCCGACGAGCAACGGTTCTTGTCCCTCGTTACGAATCAGATCGCCGTGGCAATAGACGACGCCCGCGCGCAGCAGCGACTGAGACTCCTTCTCGGTTTAACGAACCAGGTTGTTAGCAAACTGCGGTTACCTGAGTTGCTACAGGAGATCTCGGCAAGCATTCGCCAGGTGATGCAATGCGACGGAGTGGTCGTGTCTCTTCCGGATCCGGAAGACGGAGAATTGCGTCGTTACTCCATGGATTGTCCAAGGCACGAGGAAATCCTTGCCAAGCCCTGCTCAGATCGCGAGAAAGCCGTGTTCCGTACCGGTCAACCATTAAATCTCACTAGACAGGAACTCACTGGCGAGGAGATTGCCGCGGACTCGGACTCCCCGGCCAGCGGAGTGAATAATTCAATTTCCCTGCTACCCCTCCTCGGCCGCGAGCGCGTCGTGGGTGTGCTCGGTCTAGGAAGCTCGCGGGAGAATGCGTTCACTGAAGAGGATCTTGCCCTTCTCGGTCAGGTTGCTAATCAGATTGCGATCTCTGTTGAAAATGCGTCCGCCTACGGCGAGATTTCGCAACTGAACGACCGGCTCGCGCGGGAAAACGTCTATCTGGAATCTGAGCTCCGAACCGAGCTTCACTTCGGGGACATCGTCGGAAACAGCCCGGCTCTGGAGCGCGTTCTGAGAGAGATCGAGACCGTGGCGCCGACCGACTCCACTGTCCTCATCTATGGTGAGACGGGCACAGGCAAGGAGTTGATTGCCCGCGCGGTCCACAATCTCAGCTCCCGCAAATCGAATGCGTTCGTGAAGCTGAATTGCGCGGCGATTCCGACCGGCTTGCTGGAGAGCGAGCTTTTCGGTCACGAGAGAGGCGCCTTCACGGGCGCGATCACACAGCGGGTGGGACGCTTTGAGCTGGCTCATCGCGGAACCATCTTCCTTGACGAAATTGGGGACATTCCCCTGGAGCTTCAGCCGAAGCTTCTGCGCGTCCTGCAGGAGCGGGAGTTCGAGCGTCTGGGCAGCACGCGCACTCTGCGCACGGATGCTCGACTGATTGCCGCTACCAATCGCGATTTGAAAGCAATGGTGGAAGAGCAGAACTTTCGATCCGATTTGTACTATCGGCTCAATGTGTTTCCAATTCGAGTACCGGCGTTGCGCGAACGAAGGGAAGACATTCCCTTGCTGGTCCGTCACTTCGTCCAGCAATTCAGCAGGCAGACTAATCGTGTGATCAATAGCATCCCTTCCGAAACTATGGAGGCATTGGTTCGCTATCATTGGCCCGGCAACATTCGCGAACTCCAAAATGTGATTGAACGCGCGGTGATCATTTCAAAAAGCCCTGTGTTGAATGTCGCCCTCGCCGAACTGAAAGCCGATGCGATCCCAAGCGCCAGTCAGGCTGCTCCAAAGGCCACTCCGGCCGAGCAGAAGAATCTTCAAGACGTTTTAGAAGAGACGGAGCGGACCCAGATCTTGCGCGCCCTGGAAGCTTGCGATGGGGTCATTACCGGACCAAACGGAGCGGCTGCTCGTCTCGGAATCAAGCGCTCCACACTTCAGCTTCGGATGCAAAGGCTCGGCATTCGCCGCACGCGCACAGCGTTCGTTGACCCGAGAGGAACGCCGGGATAAACAACGGCGACGACCGTCTAACACTGCACTGCCATGCACTGGGGGAGCGTACGGCAGGCATAGGCCTGTCGGGGTGGGAGCTTGGCAAACTCCCGGCTGGAATCCGCTGACCATTTCCATTTGGCCGCCCGCTGCGAATCCGCACCCGGCTGCCGTGAGTCAAGGCGCCCTTTGGATGCAGGCGCTTACGATTGGTACTTGCCTACATCGATCAGAGCGCCTCGCTGCGCTCTACTTCCTACATTGCTGCTCCTGTGGAGCCCTGCCGGGTATAGTCAGGATTCGGGCAAGGCGAGCGTCGGGGCCGCCGAACAAGCAAAAGATCTGATCGTCTATGAATCCGTGAAGGTGACTGCTCGCAAGCGCGAGGAGAATCCCAAGGATGTCCCGGTCAGTGTCGATGTGGTTACGGAAGAACGTTTGAACGATCGTCGTCTGCTCGCGCTACCCGACATCGTTCGGGACTCGCCCGGCGTGAACATCGGCGATAACGGTGATCGACGCTCTTCCGTGCTCTCCATCCGAGGTTTGGGCCCGCTGAGCGGAGTCGCCAACAACTTCGACGACACATCGATGTTGACTTTCATCGATGGTGTTCCGCAATCGATATTTGCCGCGGATAGCCAGCTTCTGGACGTCGAGCAGGTGGAGATTTTAAAAGGCCCGCAAACCACGATCTTCGGCAGGAATACGCTGGGCGGCGCGATCAACATCACGCCACAGCGGCCAACGTTCGGCCGTTCTCTTTCATTGCTCACGGAAGGCGGCTCTGACGGCCAGCGCCGCTTTGAATTGAAGACCGGGGGAACTGTGGTTCCGCACAAGCTTGCGGGGCGCATCGCCGCGCGCTACTCCGGCATCGATGGATTCCTGCCCAACCTGTACGGCAGCAAGTTGGGCGGCGAAGAGGCCTTTAGCGGACGCGGTGCCGTTCTTTGGGCGCTGTCAGCCCGTACTGGCTTGGAGCTATCCGCCAGTGGAGAGAGACTCAGAACACGGCCTTATTATTTCAGCCTGCGGGAGGATCCGCGCTATCCATTGGCCGCGGTAACAGAATCTTCCTTGCACCGCGGCTCATGGGCGAACGCACTTAAACTGAATCACTCCGCGGGCCGGGCGCAACTCACCGGGATAGCAGCTTTCTCGTCCACAGACCTACAGCTCGACACGGATGATACCGACAGCTTGCTGTGGTCGGCCCTGACCGGGGCTCCGAAAGCAACTTTTGAGACCCCGAATGACTACAGCCGTTGGCAGGAACGCGAAACGAAATGGTACGGCGAATTCCGGGCTGCAGTGAACCCCGAAAGCCGACGGTCGTGGCTTGCCGGGCTTTCACTCTACCGTGACCGTTTCCTGCTCGACTACAACAATTCCCATATCTTTGCGCCGACTCAAAATGGTTTTCGACGCAATCGCTACACCGTCGGTGGCCTCGGGCTTTTCGCGGATGCGACACTGCCGGTCACCAAGAAATTGTCCTTCTCGGTCGGCGGACGGTTCTCTAGGGAGGCCAAGGGCTTTGAGGAGCAGTACCGCACGAACGGATTCCCAGGAAATGTGCCTTTCTTTCGGAATCAGCAGGAGCTTGATTTCAATTTCTGGACGGGCAGAGCGGCGCTCGTTTATGACATTAGCCAAACCGTCGCGGTATTCGCCTCCGCGGCCCGGGGCTTTAAGACAGGCGGTTTTCCGAGATTCAGCTTTGACGCATACCAGGGCTTGGCATCCCTTCCTTACCGCTCAGCCTCGTCCCGCAGCTATGAAGGAGGTCTGAAGCTGCGCGACCTCACCCACAAAATTCGTCTCAGCCTCGCTTACTTCCGTAACGACGTGGAGGACGAGCAGTTGTTTGCGCTTGATTTTCAGAACTTCGTCTTCCGGGTTTATAACGGCGATATTCGGACTAGCGGCTTCGAAGCCGATACGGGCATCCGGCTTGGCCGGTCCCTGGATTTCACTGCCGCGTTGGCTTATCTCACGGGCCGGGGCAGCAACTTTGACCCGGTTCTGCGGGCGCAGGGAATCATAGATGGCAATCGCCCTACGCAGATGCCGCGCTATTCGGTCGCGTCCGCAATTACCCACCGTGCCAGGCTGGCTTCCTCATGGCTCCGCAGTCCTGAACTGGTGACCGTGATGAGTTACAACTACGTCGGTCCCCGTTTCGGCGACATCAATAATCTGGTCGTTCTGGAGCCAGTGCATGTCGGCAAAATTCGGCTCGCCTTGCATTACCCGCGCTGGGAGCTTTATGCTTACGTCAACAACGTGGCGGATCTGCAATACACCACACAAGCCATAAACTACGGGCCCGGAGTGCAAACCGCCATGCCCGCGCGCGGCAGGGTTGCCGGAGCCGGCTTGAACCTTCGGTTGTTTTAAACCCAAAACAACATGCGCGACGAATACATCGCAGCGG
>DASQVJ010000031.1:0-2886 GCA_035640835.1 Bryobacteraceae bacterium | reverse complement strand
ATTCTTCTTCAGGTACGCCCCACTTTCCGGCTGCGGCATGTTCGAGCATGGTGCGTGCTCCCGCGCCGGCTGCTCGCATCGCATCGTAGAAATCGCGGACGGAGCAGGATCCATCCGTGTTTTGCGAACCGTACTTCACATCGCCCAAGGCTTGTACGATGGTCACGCGCTTCCAGTCGGCTTCGAGCTCGTCGGCCACGATGACAGGAAGGCACGTGCGGGCTCCGGTTCCCATTTCGGACCGGTGAGCGACGATCTTGACGGAACCATCTGCTTCGATTCCGAGATAGACGCTGGGTTGCCAGTGCCTGGCGTCGCCGGCCGTCGCTGCTTGTTGCGCGAGAGACGCCAGCGGTGCTCCCACCACCAAAGCGCCAGCAGAGAAGATATGTCCCAGGAACGCTCGGCGAGAAGAATGTACTACGTCGATCATGCTTTCACTCCCGCGGCGAGTTTGATCGCCTGCCGAATTCGTTGGTATGTCCCACAGCGGCAGATGTTGCCGGCCATGTTCGTATCGATGTCCTTGTCGGTCGGCTTAGGCGTCTTTTTCAACAGGGCAGCCGCCTGCATGATCTGTCCGCTCTGGCAATAGCCGCATTGCGGCACGTTGCAGGTCTTCCAGGCCTTCTGAAGCGGATGCTCGCCGTTGTCTGAGAGCCCTTCGATTGTGGTTATCGTCTTGCCCTCCGCTGACTTCATTGCGGTCAGGCAGCTTCGAGTTGGTTCACCATTCACGTGAACGGTGCATGCGCCGCAAAGACCCATGCCGCATCCGTACTTGGTTCCCGTGAGCGTCAGCTCATCGCGCAGGAACCAAAGGAGCGGCATATCCGGATCGCCATCAAACCGCTTCGATTGACCATTGACTGTAAGTTGAATCATAGAGATTTCCTTCTTCCACCAGAGAGGCAACGAGCACGCTCGCCTCGGACGCAGAAGTCAGGCGCGCTGAGGCCAGTCTACACCCAGCGCCGGGGCTGTGGAGTACTACTTCGCGGGCTCAGTCTTCAGACCTTTTTCGGCGTAAATCTTGCGGAGGAGCTGGATGGCTGGAGTGGGCGCCTCGAATTCCGCCTCTTCGAGTGCGTTGCGGCCGAAGCGATCCTTCACTGTCAGATCAGCGCCTTTGTCTACGAGGTACTGCATAATTTCCAGGTTGCCGAATCGTGTGGCCGTGTGCAGAGGCGACCCGCCACCGCGTCGTTTCTCGTTCACGTCGGCGCCTAATTCCACCATGAACTTCACGGCTGCGATTTTGCGGCTTCCCGTTGCCAGCGTGAGCCCGCCGATTCCATCGGGCGTCGTGGCCTTTGGATCCGCGCCCAGTGCGATGAGCTCCTTCATCATCTCCACGTTCCCGGTTTCAGCCGCGGCCAGGAACGGCGTCAGCCCATAATTGCGGAAGGGACTGGGGCGAGCTCCTGGAGGCGCTTCGGTTCTGGCATTCAAGTCAGCACCGCGAGCGATTAGATCCTTCACCAGCGCGATCTTGCCTTGGCGTGCCGCTTCGTGCAGCGGTGTGCCACCCGTGCGATCCCGTGAGTTCACGTCCGCACCCTTTTCAAGCAGCAACCGTGCGACCCCCTCGTGACCTCGAGACAGAGCGATTAAAAACCCGCTGCTGCCGTCCGGAGTCTTGGACAGCGGGTCGGCTTTCGCTTCGATAAGCGCCTTTACGCATTCGACATCGCCCTTCTGTGCCGCGAACAGCATTGCGTTGTAGCCGTTTTTCGTGACTGCCTGTACATCCGCGCCCTTTTGAATCAGCTGACGCAGAATGGCGGGTTTACCCTCGGCTGCCGCCCACATGACGGGCGTTTGGCCCATGCGCGCTTCCACAACGTTGATGTCGGCGCCACGATCGATCAGCAGCTTTACGAGTTCCGCGTTGCCGGAACTGATGGCGCCCATCAGGGGAGTTTCACCCGTCCATCGCTTCACGTTGAGGTTCGCCTTGCTATCGAGCAGCATCTTCGCAATGGCGAGATTGCCATTCGCACAGGCCAACGTGAGCGGCGTTTCGCCATTTTCGTCAACTGCATTCACGTTCGCTCCGGCGCGAATCAGCACGCTCACCACCTCGGCGTCCTCCCGGCTGACGGCCCAAGCCAGCGGCGTCGACCCGTCCGGTCGAGTGGCGTTGACGTTGGCGCCGGCCGCGATCAGCTTCTGAACTGCTTTCTGATCACGATTTTGCACCGCATCGAGAAGCTGCGAATCAACGGGGGAGGACGTGGCTGCTGCCGCGAAAAGAAGCGCGACAGGGATCAGCCGCGAGCTCAAGCTAAAGCACATAACAGAGATGATATATTGAACGGCATCAGCTGGGAATCCCCAGGTATTTCAAATGCAGCGGACTATTATTTGTTTTCTGTTCGGAGCGAGTGTTTTGTCTGCGCAGGCACCCACCCCGGTCACGCCGGAGGCGGCCCAGGGCCTGCTGCGGAAATATTGTGCGGGTTGTCACAGCGACAAAGTGAAAACGGCAGGAGTTTCTCTGGATGCGGTTCATGCGGATGCGGTAGCCGCCGGTGCTCCGGTCTGGGAAAAGGTGCTGCGCAAGGTTCGGACGGGCGAAATGCCACCGCTCAACTTGCCTCGTCCCGACGCGGCCACCATCTCCGAGTTCGTGAAGTGGAGTGAGAGGGAACTGGACAAGTCGGCCGAAGCCAAGCCCAATCCCGGGGCGCCGGCCATCCATCGATTGAATCGCGCCGAATATAGCAATGCGATCCGAGACCTGCTCGGGCTGGATTTGGATCACTCGGCCAGCTTACCGGCGGATGATTCGGGCTACGGATTCGACAATATCGGCGATGTGCTGACGGTCTCTCCGCTGTTGATGGAGAAGTACATGTCCACTGCGCGCCGGGTAAGCCGCCT
>DASQVJ010000030.1:0-2691 GCA_035640835.1 Bryobacteraceae bacterium | reverse complement strand
CCGGCCGACCCGCAAGTGTTCGCTGACTTCCGCCAGTGGCCGGGAGTTAGCCCCATCGGCGACGTGCCTCAATACTTCGCCGTCAGAACCCACGGTGATCCTTCGACGATCGTCGCGGCGGTCCGAACAGTCGTTCATGCCATCGACTCGCAGGCCGGACTCTACAATGTGGCCACGCTCGAACAGATCGTGGCGAACTCGCTTTCGCGCCCACGCCTCTATGCGGTGCTGCTCGGGATCTTCGCGGCCGTTTCGGTTTCGTTGGCAGGAATCGGCATCTACGGATTGACAGCCTACTCTGTTGTTCGGCGGACGAGGGAAATCGGCATCCGTTTGGCGCTGGGCGCCGCCCATTCGCAGGTGCGCGGCCTCGTGCTACGCCAAAGCCTCTGGCTTGCGACGGCCGGTATCGTCATCGGTTGTGCCGGGGCGGCCATAACCACTCGGTTGCTCCAAGGCTTACTCTTTGGCATCGAGCCGTTTGATTGGCTCACCCTGACGTCCGCCGTCGCGCTCTTCCTTGTCGTCGCCGCCGCAGCCTCATACGCTCCGGCACGCAAGGCCACCAGCGTTGATCCTGCCATTGCGCTCCGCTGCGAATAGCCGATACCTTGCGAGCACGCCTGCCACATGCACCTGTTCTCCGAGCAACTCGGGGTTGCGTTCTTTGCGGCTTAGCGTCTTGGCGAGAGAATAAAAACTTCCCAGTTTCGACGATGCCTTGACATCCTAGGTATTCGAGCGCATACTCGGGATACCTCGAATGCCTAGGCAAGACGACAAGACACCCCGCGACGCCGAGCTCCTTCAGGGAACCCTCGATATGTTGATTCTGAAGATCGCGGATCTAAGGCCTATCCACGGCTATGCGATTGCCCAGCGAATTCAGCAGATTTCGGGAAACGCGCTCGAGATCCGGCAAGGCTCGTTATATCCAGCTCTGTACAGGCTGGAGAACCGAGGTTGGTTGAAAGCGGAATGGAAGACCACCGAGGGCGGGCGCGACGCCAAGTTTTATACCGTGACCAAGGCGGGACGGCAGCAGTTGGAAGCGGAGACGGCTGGTTGGAAGCGTCTCTGCCAGGCGATCTCGTTAGTTCTCGAGACCACAGAGTGAGGAGCGCGCCGCCGGATGAAGTGGGATTCCTGGTTCAAACGAAGGCGCTGGGAGCAGCGCATGGACACCGAGCTTCGGTTTCACCTCGAGTGCCAGATCGAAGACTACGTTCAACAAGGCCTGAGTCGAGAAGAGGCTGAGGCGCAGGCCCGGCGCGAGTTTGGGTCTCTTGACCTCGCCAAGGATGAGTGCCGCGATCAAAGGCCGCTCGAGGCGTTCGATCACCTGTTGCGAGATTTCGGTTATGCTTATCGCTCGCTCCGCAAGAGCCCGGGTTTTGCGACAGCGGCGGTCCTGACTCTGGCTCTTGGAATCGGTGCGAACATCGCGATCTTTGGTGTCATCTACTCGGTCCTGCTGAAACCACTGCCCTACTTCGAACCTGATCGGATCTACAGCGTCGAGCTGGTGATTCCTGAACGGCGTGAGCAGATTCCGAGCATGCCTGTGCCCGTTCAGGCCTATCTCGAATGGCGCAAGGCCAACACCGCGTTCGATTCCATGACAGCTCTGAGGCCCTGGGAATGCAACTTGACTGGTGATGGCGAGCCCGAAAGGGTCGGCGGCGCTCGGGTATCGACGAACTTCTTCGAGTTCCTCGGTGTCCCCGTTGCGCGTGGCCGGGGCTTCTCGAGCGAGCAAGAGCAGCCGGGGAACGAGAATGTCGTAGTGATCAGCGATGGGCTGTGGCGCAGACGCTATGGGTCCGACCCGCAAGTGATCGGCAAGAGCATCTCCGTCAACGGCCAGAAGCATCTCGTGATCGGTGTCGCATCACCGTCTCTGCTGGTGCCGACGGGCACCCTTCTTCATCCAACCCTCGCCTTCGCGACTCAAGTAGATGTCTGGAAACCGCTCGCACCCACCGCGCGAGAGCTGCAATCGGAGAGTTGGGACCACGGCCTGCTCGCTCGCCTAAAACGCGGCAATACGGCTGTTCAGGGGCGCGAGCAACTGAATGCGATCGTGAATGCGTATTTCAAGAAGCTCCTGCCGGACCTGCAGACCCAACTCGAGACTCGACTGGTGCCGGTCCGGAAGGTGTATGCGGGAAGGGTTCAACTTCGGCTGATCCTGATTCTTGCAGCGTCCTTGCTGCTTCTGTTGACCGCGTGCGTGAACATCGCGAATCTCTTCATGGCCAGGATGGTCAGCAGGTCGACCGAGTTCGCCACCAGAGTTGCATTGGGTGCCGGACGTGCCCGGATCGTCAGCCAAGTGCTCACGGAAGCGATTTTGATCGCGCTTGTTGGCGGAGCGATCGGCGCACTCTTTGCAGGCTACGGCCTCGAGTTCCTGGCGACGCATGGCCCCGACGACGTGCGGCTGCTGGCCGACACACACTTGACGTTGCCCATGATCTTCTTTGCGATCAGCGCGAGTCTGTTGACGGGAGTCGTGTGCGGTGTTATTCCGGCCTGGCAGGCTTCCCGTGCGAATGTCGCAACGGGACTGCAGGAGGGCGCTCGCGCGGCGCTCGGCGGCGGTCAGGCAGCGCGCTTTCGCCGAGTGCTCGTGAGTGTGGAGGTGGCGCTCGGAACAGCCCTACTTGCGTCGGCGGGCCTGCTCCTTCA
>DASQVJ010000029.1:0-4914 GCA_035640835.1 Bryobacteraceae bacterium | reverse complement strand
CCAGGCGAACTCGCTTAACCGATTCTCGACATCGTCGCTGGCGCCGGCCACCACGGCCCCCAGGCGCGCGCAAGCCGAGAAAAGGCTCGCCGTCTTTCGATCGACCAGTTCCATGTAGTCGGCTTCCGTCACATCGATCTTGCCGATGCGATCGAGTTGCAGCAGCTCGCCTTCGACCATCAGCTGCGTAAGGCTGATCAGGATGTCCAGTATGTGGAAATTTCGCTCGCGAACGGCGATCTGGAACGCCTGCATGTAGAGCCAATCCCCTGCAAGCACACAGGTGTGATTGCCCCACACGACGTTTGCGCTGGGCTTGCCCCGACGCGTTTCCGCCACGTCAATGATGTCATCGTGAACGAGCGTCGCGACGTGGATCATTTCCACCACGGCGGCCATGCGGATCGCGCTATCGTTCGCTTTGCCGGCGAGCTTGGCCGCGAGCAACAGCAGGATGGGACGAAGACGCTTCCCACCGCTCGCGTTGAGATATTTGCCGATGGTGTTGACGACACCGACCGAGGCTATCAGTTCGAGATCGATCTCGCGCTCGACCTTGCGGAGGTCTTCTTGCACCAAGCCAAGGACTTCCCTTGCTGTAAGGGATTGGCCGAGCTTATTTAATCCCATGTTGGAATCACTTAGTGTAACTCAAGAATGTCTTCGTCCAATTGGATGAGGTTGCGCGAACGAAGTCCTCAAATTCCTCTTGTCGCAGTTTCGCCAGAAATTTAGCCGTGTGTGTCACGTAAGCCGGCTCGTTGCGCTTGCCTCGGAAAGGCACCGGCGGAAGGTAGGGAGCGTCGGTCTCCACTAGGATCCGATCGAGCGGTGCGGCCGCTGCCGACGCCTGAACGTCGGTCGCCTTGGGGTACGTCACGACTCCGGCAAAACTCAACAAGCATCCCATTTTCAGAGCTTTTGCGGCAATGTCCGGTCCACCCGTGAAGCAGTGGAGCACGCTCGGGAGACCCGCGGCAGCCCAGTGTGTTTCGAGCAGTTCGAGCGTGTCCTCCCAGGCATCGCGCGTGTGGATAACGATTGGTTTGCCGGCCTCTTTTGCGATCTCCATTTGAGTCAGAAAGACCCGGTGCTGATCATCTTTCGAAAACGGTTCCCAATGGTAATCAAGTCCAATTTCCCCCAGCGCCACCACTTTCGGATGTTTCAAAAGTTCCGAAATTCTGGGAAAAAGATTGTCAGTTGCCTTCGAAGCATGTTGAGGGTGAATACCCACCGTCGCCCAAATGGGTCCGTGGCGATCGGCCAGGCGGACACCTGCCTCGAGGTCTGGAGGCCCGTCACCGGTCCCGATGACGACCAAGCGCTCCAGGCCGGCATCGAGGGCTCGTTGGAGCGCCTCGTCCCGGTCAGAGTCGAACTGTTCGTCGTCAAGGTGACAGTGCGAGTCGATCAAGCCGGCTGCCATCTACTTGAGGCGAGCCCCTGGCTGAATCGGCTCGTGAAAGCCTGCAAGGACTGGCGGGTCACCTTCGAGCGAGGCCGCGACGATCATGCCGCGTGACTCGAGGCCCTTCAGCTTCCTGGGGGCAAGGTTCGCTACAATCACAACCTTGCGTCCGACCAGTTCCTCGGGCTTGTAGGCCTTCGCTATGCCGGCCACGATGGTGCGCGGCTCCGGTTCGCCGATATCGACTTTGAGGTGCAGCAGCTTGTCCGCACCTTTGACGGGCTCGGCCGATCGCACTTCTCCGACCCGAAGATCGATCTTGCTGAAGTCATCGATCGTGATCTCGGGCGCGATGGGAGCGATCTCGGACTGGGGCGGCTGAAGGGCTGCGCGGCCGCTTTCGACACTGATCGTCAGCATGCCTTCCTCGTCGCCTGCCGAGGCTCGTGCCGTGTCGTGCGTTGGGGAGGAGGCCGCGGCTGCCGCAGGTTTCGCGGGCGGCTCGGGTGCGGCTCCTTCCTCTGCTTTCCCTACAAGTGCGTTCTGTCGTTTACGTTCTTCCAGTTCCAAGTCGAGCATCCTTTCAATCGCGGGTTTGGCTTCGATTCGCGGAAATACCGGCTCGATTTCACCGATCGACTGGCCGGGCTCGAGCTGTCCCCAGCGCAGTTCAGCGAGACGAACATCCTCGGGAGTACCCGGCATGCCGAGCTGTCGCCAGATGCGAATCGCTGATTTCGGGATCACCGGATACGCCAAGGCGGTCACGATACGGAGCGCTTCGGCGGCGGTATAGAGCACCTCGTCCAGGGCGTCCTGCGCACCTTCGGCGTTGCTCTTGGCGAGCTTCCAGGGAGCGCGCTCAACGATGTACTTGTCGACCTGCGAAATCAACCCCCAAATCGTTTCGAGGCCGCGAGAGAACTCGAAGCGATCAAAGGCAGCGATGGCCTCACGGATCGTTGTGTTCGCCGCGAACGGTTCGTCCGCAGGCCGAGGTTCGCTTGCTGCTAGCGCCTCCTCGAGCGAGTAGAAGGGATTGACCACTCCTTGCGGACGCTCGGGCGGACGGGGAATGTAGCCCTCGCGATACTGCGAGATCATGTTCAGAGTGCGGCTGGCGAGGTTGCCAAGGCCATTTGCCAGGTCGGCGTTATAGCGCTGCACGAGAGCGTCGTAGCTAAAGCTTCCATCCTTGCCGAAGACAACTTCGCGCAGCAGGAAGTAGCGGAGTGCATCGGCGCCCATCACCTGCTGAATCGGCGTGGCGCGGACGATATTGCCCCGAGACTTCGACATCTTGTCGTTCTCAAAAAGCAGCCATCCATGAGCAAAGATCCGCTTGGGAAGCGGAAGTCCTGCCGCCCATAAGAACGCTGGCCAGTAAATCGCGTGAAAACGGACGATTTCTTTGCCGATCAGATGCAAGTCGGCGGGCCACAGATCCTCGCCCTCAACGGCGCTCATATAGGTCGCGAGCGCGTCGAACCAGACATAGAAAACGTGGTTTCCTTCGACAGGTAAGGGGATGCCCCATTTGATGGTGGTCCGGCTGATAGAGAGATCGCTGAGGCCGCCGCGAACGAACGAGAGCACTTCATTGCGGCGCGTCTCGGGCTGTAGGAACTCTTCGTCGCTGAGCAGGTCGATCAGCCGGTCCTGGAAGGCCGAAAGCTTGAAGAAGTAATTTTCTTCGGTGACCGTTTCAGTGGGACGGCCGCAATCCGGGCAAGGATCCCCTGGCTTTGCATCGCTCACGTACAGCTCGTCAAACACGCAATATTGGCCGGTGTACGAGCCCTTGTAGATGTACCCGTTTTCATAGCAGCGCCGGAACAGGTCCTGGACCACGCGCGCGTGCTCAGGGCTGGTGGTTCGCCGAAAGAAATCAATTCGCAGCTCGAGCGCTTTCCACTGTTCACGAAACTCGTTGGAGATCAGGTCGGTAAACTCCTGAGGAGTCTTACCGACTGCCGTTGCGGCACGCTCGATCTTTTGGCCGTGTTCGTCGGTGCCCGTGGTGACGTAAGCATCGTATCCCTGCATCGTCTTCAAGCGGGCGATCGTGTCCGCAGCGATGGTGGTGTAGGTGTGCCCGATGTGCGGCGCTGCGTTGACGTAATAAATCGGCGTCGTTAGGTAGTACTTCATCAAGCTTTCTCCCCGATGCCGGCGAGGTATGCTGCATTTGCCTCCGCCAACACCTCCTTGAGCGGCACTCCCGAAGCCAGCGCGAGCTTCCGGCAGTCTTCATATTCAGCTGCGAACGCGCCAGTCTCAGCGACCTTCATTCGCACGTTGCCATGCCGGGTCGCGACCTCGACGAACCGCCGAGGCTGGACTCGACGCTCAGCCATGGTGACGCGCAAGCCGAGCGTGGTCGTCTCCGCCAACACCACCGACGCGAGTTTCTCCTGATCTTCAGGACGCGCAAGAACGCGCAAAAGGACGCCCGGACGGTTCTTCTTCATGAAGATCGGCGTCAACGTCACGTCGAGAGCACCCTGTTCAAACAAGCGCTCCATGGCATAGCCGACGACTTCGGGTGTGGCGTCGTCCAGATTCGTCTCGATGACCGAGATGGTGGTGGATTCCGGGACCTCGCGCGTGCGCCCCACGAGGACACGCAGGACATTGGCGTGCTCCGAAAAATCGCGATCTCCTGCGCCGTGGCCGGTGCGCTCCATCACGAGCGCCGGGAGGGGTCCGAAGTGCGTTGCGAGCCCAGCAAGAATCGCAGCGCCCGTGGGAGTCGTCAGCTCCATCTCGGGACCACGCGCATAGATGGGCTTGCCGGCGAGAAGCTCGGCGGTGGCCGGTGCCGGGATCGGTAGCACTCCGTGCTCAGTCTTAACGGTGCCGAAGCCCACGTTGATGGCGCTGCTAGCGACAGATTCGATGCCCAAATTATCGAGACAAAAACAGGCACCTACGATGTCGCTAATCGAATCGACCGCACCAACTTCGTGGAAATGAACTTTCTCGAGAGGCAAGTTGTGCACCTTCGCTTCGGCCTCGCCCAGGGCAGTGAACACGCGTGTGGAGAGTTGTTTGACTCTGGCCGACAGCGGCGCCGCGTCGATCATCCTGATGATGTGCGAAAGGTGGCGGTGACTCTTCTGCTCGCCGCCCTCGACTGTAAATTTCCCGGCCGCAATTCCGCGCCGCTTGGTCTTTTCGAAACGATAGGTAGCGCCTAGTTGCAAGGAGTTCAAGGCTTGCTCGAGTCCGTTCCAGTCGGCACCGGCGTCGAGTAGAGCGCCGACAGTCATGTCGCCACTGATCCCTGAGAAGGCGTCAAAATAAGCAATTTTCATGGAGTTTCGGGCCGGCAAGGTCAAGCACCAGACAGCGGCCTCGTGTTCTCCATTGTACGGAATCGCTTACTTCAGCAGCACTTGGAGCACATCACGTGCCGTGACGCTGCCGCGCCGGACGTTCGCTATGTCTTCAAACGCCACCAGTCCGCTGTTGATGGCCTCGAACATTTCGGCCATGAGCTA
>DASQVJ010000028.1:0-17298 GCA_035640835.1 Bryobacteraceae bacterium | reverse complement strand
CGCGTCCAACCACGGACGGAAACTCAGGGAGAGTTCGAGCGCCGGCAAAGCGCGTTTACCGACGATAATCGGATGGACGAACTCGACCGAGACGTGCTGCGCGTCGGTAGCATAAGGACCTCGTCCAAATGCCAGCAGGCGCCCGCCTTTCATGAACCGGTCGGACATTTCGCGGCAAGCCACTGCGAGCGGACGGGCCTGATCTGCAAAGAACTCATCTAAGACCTGATTACGTTCGAGGAGCAAATCTTGAACATGGCTTGCGAGGTGAAGTGTCTTGAGCATCTTCGGTTCCTAGCAGATTCTCGGCAGCGGATCTCCAACCAGCATGTCGACGATACGGCTACCTCCATAGCGTGTCGTGACCAGGACGGCGCCCGCGGGTTTTTCGCTGATTTCGCCTATCAGCGCGGCTTGATGGCCGCCGGGCGTTGCATGCAGAACCTCGAGCGCAGCCTCAGCCTGTTCGGCGGCAACCACGGCGAGGAACTGCCCCTCATTCGCGATGTGCAGCGGGTCGAGTCCCAGCAACTCACATGCGCCCCGCACTTCGTCTCGGATTGGAATCAAGTCTTCGGACAAAACAACGCCGAGGCCGCAGTCACGAGCGAGTTCGTTCAGCGACGTCGCAACCCCGCCGCGGGTGGGATCTCGCATCCAGTGAACGGCGGCGCCCACGGTCTCTGCCAATGCTTCGACCAGCGGAAGTACGGAACGAGTGTCCGAGCGGAGATCCGCCTCGAGATCGAGTTCGCCACGCGCCAGCAGAATGGTGATGCCGTGATCGCCGATGGGACCGGAAACCAGGATCTTATCGCCGCACCGCACCGCGGCCGGTGAGATGCTGATTCCCGGAATCAGATGACCGATACCCGAGGTAGTGATATACATCTGGTCGGCCTTGCCATGTTCGACAACTTTGGTGTCGCCCCCCGCGATGACAACACCCGCGGCACTTGCGGCGGCAGCCATGGCGTGGACCTCAACTTCCAAAATGCTCGTTGGCAGTCCGGCTTCCAACACGTAACTTACGACCAGCGCCTGTGCCCTGGCTCCCGAGACCGCTAGATCATTGACTGTTCCATTCACCGCGAGTTCGCCGATGGAGGCACCCGGAAAGCGCAACGGCCGGACCACGAAGCTATCGGTGGTGATCGCGACGCAGGTTCCGTTGATGTTTATATGGGCTGCGTCTCCAAGCTGGAGGGCCGATCCGAAAAGAATCGGCGCAAATAATCCGTCGATGAGCCGACGGCTCGCTTTCCCGCCGGCACCATGGGCCATCTCGACTTGCGGATCGCGGAATCGGATTTTAGAAGCAACGCTAGTCATGCGGTAATGCCCCCGGGATCACTGCTAAAAGCCGGCGGCATTGCCGACAGGTTCGTCAGCATCGGCGCTTTGCGATGCTCGTAATTATGGAAGGCAGCACAGGAGCCTTCCGACGAGACCATCAGCGCTCCGATCGGATGCTCCGGCGTGCACTCCTTGCCGAATAGCTTGCACTGGGCCGGCTTCAGCACGCCTTTCAACACCTCCCCGCACTGCGCCGCTTTCGGATCTGTGACTCGCACACCGGGGACAGAGAAGCGGCGCTCGGCATCCCACGCGGCGTAAGAATCGCGGATCCGTAGCGCCGACTGAGAGATGAAGCCCAAGCCCCGCCACTCGAAGTACGGGCGTAGTTCAAACACCTCTGCCATAGCTTTCAGGGCTGAGCGATTTCCTTCCCACGGAACGGCGCGCTTGTACTGGTTCTCGACTTTCGTTTGGCCCTGGTTTAGCTGACGCAGCAGCATCACGATGGATTGGAGGACATCCAGCGGCTCAAACCCGGCGACGACGATCGGCTTGCCTTCTTTACTCGCGATCCACGCATAAGGCCGGCATCCGATCACGGTAGATACGTGGCCGGGGCCGATGAACGCGTCGATGCGCATGTCGGGCGAATCGAGGATGGCCCGGATGGCCGGAATGATCGTGACGTGATTACAAAATACGGAGAAGTTCTGTAAGCCTTGCGTCTTGGCTCGCATCAGCGTGAGCGCCGTAGATGGCGCCGTGGTCTCAAAGCCGATCGCGAAGAACATGACGTGCTTGTCGGGATTGTTCCGTGCGAGCTTGAGCGCATCGGAAGGCGAGTAAATGATGCGGACGTCCATTCCGCGGGCCTTGTGTTCGAGCGGGCTTCCTTTTGTGCCAGGGACACGCATCATGTCCCCGAACGCCGTGAAGATCACATCCGGCTGCTCCGCCATGGAGAGGCCGTCGTCGATTCTTCCCATCGGCAGCACGCAAACCGGGCAACCCGGTCCATGGACCAGTTCGATATTGGCAGGCAACAGATCCTTGAGTCCGAACCGGTAGATGGAATGAGTATGTCCGCCACAGACCTCCATGAAACGGTAGTGGCGCTTCGGATCAGCCAGCCGGCGGATCTCGTCCGCGGTCCTGGTGATCAATTCCGGATCGCGGAACTCATCGACAAATCGCATGATTGTCCTCCTGCTTGGGCTTTCAACCGGGTGGCTTCCAGGGCCTAATCTCCGTCTGCTCCTGCTCCGAGTCGTCGAGACCGTAGCCTCGCGCCTCTTGCATGGCTGCTTCGGTTTCGCCTAATTCGGTGAGCATGCGCATTTGGTCAAGCGCGTCTGCTTCGCTAATCTTGCTCATGGCAAAGCCGACATGAATGAGCACCCAATCGCCGTTGACCAGAGGACTCTCGTGCAGCAGCCCGAGGTCGATTTTCCTCCGGACTCCCAAAACGTCCACGACAGCCAAACTTCGATCCTCGGCCAACAACTCCACAATCTTCCCCGGTATGGCGAGACACATCTTTCATTCCTGCTTTCGCGCGACGATGTCGAACGTGAACTTGAGCTCATCCTTTAGCTTCAGAACGCCTCCCGCGACCCTTACGAGCGGGATGCGGTAGTTGCTTTGCAGCAGCGAAAACTCTCCGGATGCGCGTAGCGTGTCATTGAAGAGGGCAATCTGCGCGGTTACCGGAAGCGTTCCCGCGGCGCCGCGCAACGACAGCTTGCCGTTCATCTTTACCTCAAATCGCCCCTCGCTCAACTGCTTCGTCGATGTTCCATTGCTCTCGAAACAAATGTTGGGGAACTTCCCGCTTGCCAACACGTCTTCGTTCATCTTGCTTGTGATCTCTCTGCGGTCGCTGCTCTTGATGTCATCAGTCACTTCCAGAGAGTCCGCCCGGATTTGCATTCGCAACGATGACTGGCCGGAATTGGCGGGATCGAAATTGACCTCGCCGCGGAAGTCCCGGATAGCAATCGTCGGGTTATGCCCTAACGAAGAGAGCATGCCGCCGACAAACGCGCGAACGGTGAACCTGCTCGAGCCGGCGTCGATCACATAGCGCGAAGACCCCATGAATTTACCGGGCCGTTTCCTACATTGCCCGGATCTTCATATATCGCTGGATGTCTGGCGCGAGGGTCTTCAACAGAGCGCCGGCTCCGAGCGCGCTCACGCCGAGCGCCCCCATGCGGCGCCGCGCCAATGGGTTCATAAGAACGAGACCGGCGCCCAGGACCATCAGCGCGATCCCTCCGATCATGTACATGTTCGCCCCATCGCGGTTGAAGTCATGCTCCTGGGCTTCAGGCAGTCGTCTCATCAATCTTCCCTCCTGGCTGCTTTCCTTTGAGAGCTTGCGCCACCAATGACCGCACCAATTTGATCGCTTCGGCCACGGCTGCTTGTACTGGCTCACTCAACCCCAGTTGTCCTTCGTCGGGACCGAAGGTGGCGGGTTCACATCCGACCAGCAGAATTCGTTTCGGCAGATGCCCCAAGCTTCTCGCCATGCGGACAACGGTTACCGGGTTCATGCTGTGAGCATCCACCTGTTCTGCTTGCCGGGCGCCGTATGCTTCCGGCTCATCGATGTCCGGTTCGATGACGTACAACGTGCCCGGGGCTTCACCGCGGGCCGATGCATCCACAAGGATCGCGGTGTCATAGCCCTCTATAAGGGCGTAAGCGAGATCGTAGCTTCGAATGCCGAAGTCGAAGACTCGAACCTCTTTCGGCCATTCTTCCGCAGACAATTGCCTGGCGACCTCGACACCGAAAGCATCGTCCCCGAGGAATATGTTTCCGATCCCGCCTACGAGAATTCTGGGGAGCGGCTCGACCTCCGACGGCTTGAAGAAGAAACGATGGCCGGGCTGCCGCAGAGTGCCCAAGTCTTTCCCGGGGTCGTCTTCGACGATGACGGCAATGTGAAGCTCGCCTTCATAGTCCTGTTCGATGGACTCGATGATTGCAGTCTTACCGGCAAGCGCGAGGTCCAGGATGTCGCCGCCTCTACCGGGACGAAGACGGACACGATCGCCGTGCTTCAGCTCGACGCCGGAGACGACGACGTGATCGACCGGCGGCTTATCTTCGAGGAGATGCCATTCAAACTCATTCATCGCATCTCTCCATGCAGCTTCATCAACTGCTCCGGCAGCAACGCTTCGGTCCTTTCAAGAATCTGACGAGTGCGCGCATCCACCTCGCGCATCTCCCGCTTCTCGTCGTCCGTCATTGTCAGAATGCGAAGCGTAAGGATCTCGTCAATCTCCGTCCCGTCGAAGAGAGCACCGGGGCTTTCCGGGGCGATTCGCGGATAGTCGTACAGAATGACGGGTGAAGAAAGCACGACACCGCGCTGCCCTTCTTCGCCGGCCAGCACGGGCCAGGTTCCAGTGTTGCGGCACTTGGCGCACACTTGAACTAACTCCTCCGGCGGCTCCAGAAGTGACATGAATTCTCCACCTTCCAGGCACAGGATTGTGTGGGTGGAAACGAAGGATTTTAGTAAGGCCTCATCGCGCGATGTTTGTTGCGCAGACTCGAAGGGCGTAAGGTTGCGTATGGTCACTCCGACTCGGTACAAGTCATCCGCGATCGGCTCGGCGTCTATTTCTACATCGCCCGCTGCACGGCGGCTCTCCCGCAGGATCACACCTACAACCAAGCTTCTGCTATCACGCACCTGCTCGACTTCCAGATGAGCGGGAATTTCGAACGTCTGGCGGAGGGACTGCCGAGCGAGTTCGCTAAGGCTGCCTGCATTCACGCAGACGTCCCGTTCAACTGCCTCCTGCCATGCATACAGGATGCGATCGTCGACCTCCAGCCTGTCGACAAGCCGAAAATCAGGCAATGGGCCTTCGGGCAACTCGTGGTGTGCCGCGTGAAACTGGCCGATCAGGCGCTTCGTCAACTGAAGAAATCGAACCTTCACGCTGAGTGCGGTAGTTGAGTTGGACCGTGCTACACACTCGGTGCGCATCCAACACGCATCCGCGCCGTTCTGTGATGAGCTATACGCGCTTGGATAGACAACGCCAAAGTTCCATCGCTGCCGATTTTTGACGGAAGAGGCGCGGTACGGATACAAAACGTATCCCTCATAAAGCACTGCGTTTGCGATCTCTTCGACAAGCGCGCTATTCATGGGACTAACTCTTCTTCTGTCGCGGGAAGGACACTATCGAGTGCCTCCTCCCACGTGGTCATTCCCCGGCGCATCTTATAGCGATACAAGCGGTCGAACGTATCTCTATGCAGACAGAGCCAGGCGCTGTTGGGGTAGTACGCATCCATCATTTCGCGCCACGTGTTCACAGGCAGCCTGAAGCGAGCCTGCGCGTTCCAGGATATGGGAGCGACTTGCAAGGCTCCCCCGCCGTCAGCGTAGAAGACAGTACCGCTAAAGAGCAGTTCGAGCGGCACGTCACCGCCGGATAGTCCATAGAAATATTTCGTAGCAGCCACATTGAAGTCGAAACTGCAAGGAACCTGAAGGCCGGTAACGATATGACCTTTGAATGACGGGATGACGGTGCTTGCATGGGTCCATAACATGGTTCGCAGAGTCCGGCTCCAACGCTCAGGCTCACCGAAAAGGTCATGCAACCGCTCCCTTTCCTCGTGCGTGTAGCTTCTGCGCATGACTTCGATCTGTATCTGCGCCCGAAGCGCCACGGTGTGAATGCTTTCATCGGGAGGAGCATTCTCGACGCGCAGTTCGAGCATGAGCATCGGCGCAATCGCGAACGGAACCGCCTTGGCACTCTCGACCTTGAATTGCAAATTAGGCACCTGCGAGGCTCCTCAGTTCTCGAAAGAAACGCTCCGTCTCCTCCCACATCTCCGATCCGCCGGACAAACCGCGCCAATGAGTCCGAATCAGGCCGACCAGTTGATAGCACCGATCGATCGGCGTCAGATAATACTGACCGTCGCCAAGCCGGTTTACAAGGAGAGCTTCGACGTCCGGCTCCATCCCGGCGAGTACTGGATTCTCCTCTGCAATTTCATTCCACGCATCCAGAGAGAGCAGTGATTCGACGGCTCCGGCAGGACTCGGATAAAGAGCGGTCATCCTGCTCTCCCTACTGCTCTCGAACAGGAAAGCGATTCCGATCGGAATCATCAAACTGTCCCACTGTCCATCGCTCAGACGGAAGTCTTGAAGGATTCGAATGCGGCGCGGCACCTGCTTGTACTTCCCATTCCGGCGGCTAGGGAACAGCAAAGCGCAGGGATCGCAGGCACAGACAAGCCTCCGAGTTGCCAGTTCGAGTAGGTGCTGATGCCCGCGAGCCAGCTCGGTACTGCACATGTGACAGCGCTCCGGCTCCGGCCGCCGCTCGACAAAGCGGCGGAGGGTCGCGAACGAGCGATTCTGCGATGACAACGCCGTACTCATGGACAACTCGGTAACGCTGAATCAAGCAGGCGGTATCTCCGGACTATCCGGGTCGATCGGATCCTTTGGATTTATTCGCGTTGAATCTCTGGACTGGCGACCGCCGGCGGGGCGGTCCGCGTGGGTGGTCCCGGAGTCTTTGCGTCCGGACTCCTTTCCTTCGTCTTCCTTGATGTCCTCACCCTTTCTTGTACCCGGACTCTGCGCGGGTGGTTTTGTCCCTTCTTCGTCTTCTTTCACCTGATACTCCTTACTTCGCCGGTCCCGACAATGCTTCCAAAGGCACGAAGCCCGACATGGGAACCTGCTGCTGTAGACCTTCGATGATGAGACCGTTTGCGTCAGGAGCGAATTCGGATATCGTCTCCTCGACGGTGCTCTTCACTGTGCCGGCGGTTGAGCCGCAGCCTTCTGCCGGCGTCTGAACACGGAGCCGCACCGTACCGTCGGTGACTTCGAGAACGTCCAGGGTCACTCCGCGTGACCTCAAAAACGGAGCTAGTTGGTCGACTCCACGCCTCACTCTGGTCTCGAGAGACTCGGGGTGAATGCCATAGAGTACGAGCAGGCTGCTCACCAGTGAGTCGCGTCCAAACAAGTCGATGATTCCCGCGCTCCGCTCTCCAGCGGTCTCAGCGACGATCTCCAGCATGCGCTCGATGCCCGCCCCATGGAGATCCATCAACGATTCGACCAACTCAGTTGCACACGATCGGCAGGCCGGGTCGCCACTCGCCTCGAGTTGGCGGACGAGACCTTCGATGCGGGCGATTCGCTCGTGAAAGTTCTCCCTCACGGTTGAAGTCCGAACATCGGTGAATGGTGGGTTTCGATCGTCCTGCCGTTGCCGAGGTACATATGGACTCCGCAGGGCAGACACGGATCGAAGCTGCGCACCGTGCGCATGATGTCGACGCCTTTGAAGTTGTCGGGTCCGTTCTCTTCGAAGATGGGCGTGTTCTGAACGGCATCTTCATATGGCCCGGGTGTACCGTAAATATCCCGAGGGTTCGCATTCCAGGGTGTGGGCGGATAAGGATGGTAATTCGCAATCTTGCCCTCACGGATCACCACATGATGCGAGAGCACGCCGCGAACGGCTTCATGGAAGCCGCAGCCAATCGCTTCGTCGGGCACCCTGAAGTCCGTCCATGTTTTCGTCCGGCCGGCGTGCAATTCCTTCATGGCTTTTTCCGTGAAGAAAAGAGCCGAGGCTGCTGCGTAGGCCTGGAAGTACGTGCGAGCGCGGTTCCGTTCGAGAGTGTTGCTCCACTTTGGAATGTGCCACTCCAACTCGGTTTCCGGCATCATGGCGGTCTTGGGCAAGTAGATTTTGACGCTGTGTCCCGTGGATTTGACGTAGCCGTTGTCTACCAAGCCGGCAAGCGCCGTAGCCCAGAAGCGGGCGATCGGGCCGCCGCCGGTGTCCAGCGCAAGATAGTTTCCGGTGCGTTTGTCATACCATCGCGGAGACATCACCCACGTGTACTTGCCTTTGAAGTCGCGCTTCTGCGGTCTTGGAATCGTGGTCTGATTCCAGGGGTGCCGCTGGTCAACCGGATTCCCTAGAGGATCCGCTTTCACAAACGTTTCGCCCTGTTCCCAATCGTCGTAGTAGGAACTTCCCAGCAGGATGCGGATATTCAGGTTGATGTCGACCAGGTCGGTCGTTACCAACTCGCCATCCACTACCACGCCCGGCGTTACAAACATTCCCCTGCCCCAATCCGTCATGTTCTTGTAGGTGTAATCGCAAACATCGGGATTGTTGAAAGAGCCCCAACAGCCCAGTAGAATGCGGCGGCGGCCCACTTCTTCATAACCCGGCAGCGCATCGTAGAAAAAGTTAAAGAGGTCGTCGTGCAGCGGGACTACCTTCTTCATGAACTCCACATATTTCATGAGCCGGACCAGATAGTCCGTGAAAAGCTGGACTGTCGGTACCGTGCCGACGCCGCCTGGATAGAGCGTTGACGGATGAACGTGCCGGCCTTCCATGAGACAGAACATCTCGCGGGTCATGCGACTGACTTGCAGCGTCTCGCGATAGAACGATCCGCTAAACGGATTGAGCGCTCGCATGATGTCCGCAATCGTGCGGAAACCATGTAAGTGCGCGTGCTCGGCCGGGGTCTGTTCGGCTTTGGTAAACACGCCGGGGTTGGTTTCTTTGACCATCTGCTCGCAAAAATCGACACCGACCAGGTTGTCCTGGAAGATGTTGTGGTCGAACATGTACTCGGCGGCTTCGCCGAGATTCACGATCCAATCAGCTATGGCGGGAGGTCTGACCCCAAAGGCCATGTTCTGCGCATACGTCGCACAGGTCGCATGATTGTCGCCGCAGATTCCGCAGATCCGGCTGGTGATGAAATGGGAATCGCGCGGGTCTTTTCCCTTCATGAAGATGCTGTAGCCGCGAAAAATGCCCGAGGTGCTGTAGCATTCGGCGACCTGCCGGTTATCGAAGTCGATCTTGGTGAAGATTCCCAGGCTACCCACGATGCGAGTAATGGGATCCCAGTTCATCTCTACGAGGTTTCTGGGCTGGATCGAAGTTTCTGGAGTCGTGGTCGTGATAGTGCTCATCGGGATCAATCCTTTTCGCTACATCGCGCTGGGCCCGTACGATCTCGGGCGGTAACCCGTGGTGAGCTGGTTGCCCGGATGGCGCCACCGCGGTTCTTTGTTCAGAGTTGTGTTGGTGAGTGACCGCAGAGCGCTGACCGCGCGGCCATACACATTGATGGCGACGGTCGATATCTTCGCTCCCGGCGGCTCATCCATAAAGGGCATGAATTTATCTGGAAATCCCGGCATGGTGCACCCGATGCAAATACCGCCGACGTTCGGACAGCCGCCTATTCCGGCCATCCAACCTCGCTTGGGTACATTGCAGTTGACCACGGGACCCCAGCATCCCAACTGCACGATGCATTTCGGGGAGCCGTACTCCGTCGCGAAATCCCCCTGCTCGTAGTAGCCCGCCCGGTCACAGCCTTCGTGCACGGTCTTGCCGAACAGCCATGTGGGTCGCAACTGATCGTCGAGAGGGATCATGGGAGCGAGTCCCGCTACCTGGTACAGCAGGTACAGCAGTGTCTCCATGAAGTTGTCCGGCTGCACCGGACAACCGGGCACGTTGACGATCGGCAGCCCGGCCTTCGACCGCCAACCCCAGCCGAGATAATCTGCAAGGCCCATACAGCCCGTGGGATTTCCGGCCATGGCATGGATGCCGCCGTACGTGGCGCACGTCCCCGCGCCGACGAGGGCAAGCGCCTTCGGCGCCAAGCGGTCGATCCACTCGCAGGTAGTGATCGGCTGCCCGGTGTCCATATCGGTCCCGAACGCCGCCCAGTAGCCTTCGCTCTTGATCCTCTCGTTCGGAATCGAGCCCTCGACGACAAGCACAAAGGGATCGAGCTTGCCTTCCGCAGCCAAATGCCAGTGCCTTAGAAAATCTCCACCGGTCTCAAAGGCGATGACGGGGTTGTGCACGTGTACTTTGGGCAGCCCTGGTATCGCGCCCATTACGATGTCTTCAATGCTCGGCTGAGATGCAGCGGTGATGGAGACCGTGTCTCCATCACAACCCAGGCCGGAGGTCATCCAGAGGACGTGAATCTCTGGCACCGGCGATGGCCTTTGCGTTTTCTGGCCGTAAGGAGTTTCATCTGGCATACCTGGCTCCTTTGAACTTTTGCGGTTCGCGTCGACCTATATGCGTGTTCGCAGGCGTAATACGGTTCTATTGAATATTGAATCGGCGAGGCCGCTCAAGCGGAGTGATCCTGATTTACAGTTCATGGAAACCACTATCGGATCGATAGGGGATTTCCCGGTCAAGCTGTGGGTCTTGATTCGAAGGTCAGGCGGGTTGCTTGTTATCAATCATCCACTGGATCGCCCGTTGGACCAATTCACGGGCGTTCGTGAGTGATAGCTTTTCTTTGATATGGGCCTGATAGGACTCGACGGTCTTCACGCTAATGCGAAGTTCTTCGGCAATTTGACGCGTTCCGTGTCCCTCACCGATCAACCGGAAGACTTCGAGCTCGCGGTCGGTCAGGTCAGCGATCGGAGACTCCTGTTTTACCTGACCACCACTGGCAAATCGGTGGAGCATCCGGTTAGCCATCCGCTCGCTAACATAGATTTCACCTGCGAGAATGCGGCGAATCGCTACCAGGACCCGCTCGGTCGCTTCCTGCTTCATAATGTAGCCGCTGGCGCCGGCGTGCAAAGCGCGCTCGGCATAGAGCAGCTCATCGAGCATGGAAAGAATCAGCACCGGCAAATTCGGATCGTGCGCTCGAATGTCCTTGAGGAGAACCAATCCATCCGGACCATTGAGAGAGATGTCCACCACGGCCAAATCGGGCTTCAGCTCTTGGATAAGACGCAGCGCTGAACTCGCCTCGTCGGCGTCGCCGCAAATACACAGATCCGGTTCCCGATTGATGAGTAGCGCTAATCCCTCGCGCACGATCGGATGATCGTCTACGATGAAGACCCTGCTCCTGGCAACTCCGGAAGCAGCATGTGACTTAACCGGCATCCTTACTCATTGAGGCGCATTTCGTAAGCGGAAACAAGCAGCTCACCACAGTGCCCTCATTCGGTGACGACTGCACATCGAGGGATCCGCCGATCATTTTTGCCCGGTAGTTCATAATGCGCAGTCCCAGACCGGGCTGATTGCTGCACACAGTCTCGAAGCCGCAGCCGTCGTCCCGCACGGTCAGCGTACCGCCGCCCTTCATCGTTCTGAGCCCGATGACAATGTTTTTGGCGCGCCCATGCTTGATCGCATTGGTCACCGCTTCCTGCGTCAGGCGATAAAGGTGGTCGGCCAGCCCTTCATCGCACACAAGGACCGGGTCGGGACATTCGAAGTGACAGGCAACGTGGAAGAGTTCGCTCACTTCCGCTGCCCAATGCTCCAAGGCGGACATCAGACCTCCTGATCCGGCGACTACGGGTAGCAGCCCTCGCGCGAGTTCTCTCGTCATTCGGATGGACTCGTTAACCAGGCTCACGATCTTGGCTGCTTCGGCGGCATCGGCAGCGGAGGTTTCGGCCAACTTGTCTTCGAGCACTTTACCCATGAATGCAACACCCGTCAGGTGTTGACCAAGATTGTCGTGCAAATCCTGTCCGATGCGGCGTTGTTCTCTCGCGCGAGTCTCGAGCACGGCTCTTTCAAGGCTCTTGCGCTCGGTGATGTCGATTCCCGTCGCGACAATGTGAGTCACGTCGCCGTTAAGTCCGGTGAGAACGGTGCTCGACCACGAGATCAGTCGACGGTCCCCGTTCCTGGTTTGCCAATAGCTCTCGTAATCGCTGGGAAGCACGCCACTCCGCAACTGTTCGAAAATCGCTTTGAAGCGCTCAAATTCTTCGGCAATGAGGAACAGTTCCCAGACGTACCGGCCGCGAACGTCCTCGAAACTGTAGCCGGTTGTTCTTTCGCAGGCGCGGTTGAATCGAACGATACGTCCGCGGTTGTCGAGGACGACTAACAGGGCTCCCGCAGTATCGAAGATCGCCGAGACGACATTCCGCTCTTCCTGCAGCGCCTCTTGCACCTGCTTGAGTTCAGTGATATCGAATCCGACGCCGTGAATGAACCAGGGCTCACCGTTATCCTTGCGGACGAGCCGGGCTTCGCAATGAAACCAGACGACCCGGCCATCGCGAGACATGACACGATAGCAAGATCGCAGCGGTTTGCCCGACAGGAACATCTCCGCCGCTTCGTTGCTCCAGCGATTCTTATCGTCGGGATGGATCTGGTGATACCAGCGAACCGGATCCTCCAGCCATTCCTTCTGCGAGAAGCCGAGCGTTGCTTCAATCTGAGGACTCACATAAGCTTCGCCGATTCCCTGATCCAGGTAAGCCATGAACACGACTGCAGGAATCTGATCGAGCAGGACCCGATATCGCGCTTCGAGAGTCGGTCCAGAACCTTGTGAAGCGCGAAGCGCTTTGGCGTTATCCGATTCAGCCTGGAAGAAAACACCGGCAAGATTCGCCAGGACCATTTCGGCATCGCCAATGGCGGCCAAGTCGAAGAGCGCAATGCCGGCGTCTGGTGTCAAATCCGGTTTCACGGCCGATCCCTAACCATTTTCGGCGATCCCCGCCAGTTCGGCTCCTTATTCAACGACGCCTGGGTGAACCGCCGGAGCGCATGGATGGCCCGACCGTAAGTCATGACCGCTTTCGAGGAAAGCAGCGATCCGGGGGGTTGATTCATGAAGGGCATGAACTTGTCCGGGAAGCCCGGCATGGTGCATCCGATGCAGATGCCTCCGACGTTCGGGCATCCTCCGATTCCACCCATCCAACCGCGCTTGCCGACGTTGCATTGGACAACCGGACCCCAACACCCCAGTTTCACGATGCACGTGCGCGATCCATATTCCTCGGCGAATTCGGCTTGCTCGTAGTAGCCGCCTCTGTCGCAGCCTTCGTGCACTGTCTGTCCAAACAGCCAGGTAGGCCGGAGCGCTTCATCGAGAGGTATCATCGGCGCTTTCCCCGCGGCCATGTGTAGCAGGAAGAGGAGACTCTCCATGAAATTGTCCGGCTGCACAGGGCATCCCGGGATGCACACGATCGGGATGCCGGCTCTCGATTTCCATTTCCATCCAAGGTAGTCAGCCAGTCCCATACAGCCGGTCGGGTTGCCTTGCATGGCATGGATTCCGCCGTAGGTCGCGCAGGTTCCGGCGGCGATAATTGCCCACGCATTCGGCGCGAGCCTGTCGATCCATTCGCAAGTCGTGATGGGCTGCCCTGATTCCCGATCTGTTCCGAAGCAGGCCCAATAACCCTCGGCTTTATTCCTTTCATCGGGAATGGATCCCTCGACCACAAGAATAAATGGGTCAATCGCGCCCTTGGCAGCCAGATGGAAGCGCTCCAGAAAGTCGTCTCCGTTCTCCGACGCGAGAAACAAGTTGAGGAAGTTGACTTTGGGAATCCACGGCAGCGCGCCGAGCACCAGGTCCTCAATACTGGGCTGGGTTGCGGCAGTCATTGCGATCGTGTCGCCGTCGCAGCTCAGACCGGCGCTGAGCCAAAGGATGTCGATCTCTTTGATAGGCCCGGCTATTTTGTACGACACGTTGTTTCGGCGTTCAATCTGGTGTCGTCAGTCTGAATACGCGTAGCGCCTAGGTGCGCGCCAGCTCTGCGAAGGCCGACTGTTCGGCCTTTCGAGTAGGATTCTACTGCATTCCGCTTTGCGAGCCAACTTCAGGGCGTTTGCGCCGGCCGGGAAGCAATGCTCTGGATACCGCGGGCAACGCCCTTGGTTCTTTATAGTTGGCCATAGGGGTCGTGATGAGATCCGCTCTAGGGATTTGTCGGCAAGTACGGCAACTGCAATGGCAGTCTGGTCAGTCGCAAGGCGGATCAGGGAGCGAAACCCAATCTGGAGTGAGCCCAGCAGACGATCATGCCGGATCATTATGGCTTTGCCTTGGGCGGCTGCGTCGACTGTAACAGCCGCTGAATCGAGGCGGCGCTTGCCGGCCAGAGCGGCAGTGGAGCGTGGACGCACAACACAGTCACGGTCTTTCAAACATGCCAGGAGCGTTCACCGTATCGCGCGACAACCTTTGTGAGGCGACTCAGGTAATTCACCGGGTTCTTAGCGGAACTGGTCAGGATGTGCCCCGTCATACGGCGTGACGACCACATGTGTGTAGCCAGGCTATGAATGCGCGGCCGCGTACGCTGACGCCGTGCAATGACGAAGGGTGCGGGAATTCCGCCGGATTCGCGAACGCCCGCCGTTCGAGCCGCGGAAGTGAACTTAGTCGAAGTCGATCCAGTGCGTCTGCAAACTGTTAGATCGCCCCCAAGCATCTCGCCAAGAATCTCTAGCTCCAGTGTGATTTCGGATCCGACCGGGCAAAGCAGGAGGCCTTGATGTATCGACGGATGTTTACACACTCCTTCGTAGTGACAGTTGTTATCGCGCTCGCTAAGCTTCATAACGCGCATGCAGCGACCATTTTCCAGCAAGTCAATCTGACGTCCGACGTTCTCGGAATGGCTGCAAACTTCGATCCCAACCTCAAGAACCCATGGGGTATGTCTTTTACTGTGAACTCGCCGTTCTGGGTATCGAACCAGATGACAAACACAAGCACGCTTTACAGTGCGACCGGTGTACCAAACTCGCTCGTGGTCACAACGCCCTCGGGTCCGACCGGACAGGTAGCCAACGGCACAACGGATTTTCAGGTTGGACCGGGTCAACCTGCGCTGTTCATCTTTGCCAGTCTCTCCGGTACGGTCTCGGGTTGGAATCCGGCTGTCCAGGCGACCAACGCTGTAGTCGGGTTCACGGCAACTGACGGAGCGGTCTATACGGGACTTGCGCAAGGAAGTGTCGGTGGCATTAACTTCCTGTTTGCTGCAGACAATTTGAACGGAAAAATAGATGTTCTGAACGGCTCGTTCCAAAAGGTTTCGCCGAGCGGTTCCTTCACCGATCCGAACGTTCCGGCTGGATTCACGCCGTACAACATTCAGAATGTCGAAGGCAGATTGTATGTGACATATTCCGCGCGGGGCGGTGGCGCTGGAGGTTTTGTCGGTGTCTTCGACCTGAACGGGAATCTGCTGCAGCATATTAGCGATCCGCACCTGAACGCACCGTGGGGAATCACGATTGCGCCGGGCACGTTCGGCGATTTCGGAAACGCACTCCTGATCGGTAATGAAGGCGACGGCACAATTAACGGCTTCGATCCGAGCACGGGTGTATTTCTTGGAACAATATCGAGCGCATCGGGCCCAATTGTAAACGACCGACTCTGGGCAATTAATTTTCGTGCGCCCGGATCGGGATTCAACCCGAACGCATTGTACTTCAACGCGGGAATCAACAACGAGCAAAACGGACTTTTCGGGACCATCACTCCAGTACCCGAACCGGCGACTGTGTGGACCGGAGCGCTGACACTCGTCGGACTCGGATTTGCGTGCTGGGTTCGGAGGCGGAAACTACGCATTGAGGTGTAGTCATCCTCTGAATCGATTGAACCGTTTCTGGTCGACAATCAGAATCACATCGAATTTTTCAAACAAAGCCCTTTTCCACCCAGCCAACCGCGCTTGCCGACGTTGCATTGGACAACGGGACCCAACAGCCCAGTTTCACGATGCAGGTGCGCGATCCAAAGCTAGCGGGGAGCCGTGGAAAAGGCGGGGCCGTGGAAGCCGTGGAAAACCACAAACCGGCTCAAAGCACAAACCTCCTTCGGCAAGCCGCAGGGGAACCGCGGGGCAGATCAACTAAACCGGACAGATCACGTGTGAATAAAACCGGACAGATTGACTTACTAACGACACTTCAGCGCGTTTCCGCCGGGCGGGAACGGTCGCGACGAAGTGGAGGAAGCCGATAGGCGCACAGACGCGCCCGCTGCTACTGCGAATCGACAATGACCAGCACAAGGCGAGATCTGTGGAGCCGGCCACTGTCTGGCGGGCTCCAGATCGCGCGTTAAGCCGCGTTTCCGAGCTGCGCAAGCTCTTGCTCACGAAAAGTCCACGTACTCTCGATCCGGCACCCATTGCGCAGCAGCAACCTGAATGCGCCTTGCGTGTGCGGTGCCTGCTGCTCGACTCGACGGATCTTACTTCCTGACAGCGTGCTCTCGTCAACACTGCGGAAGATTTCGCAGACTGCATGATGGGAGATCAAGGTGTTGCTAAGCGGGGCGAATTTTCAGCCCTGGCGTGCTTTCGTCTGAAGCTGCTGAAGGACAGGCCGCGGCGCCGGACGATATTCGAACACTGCGCCCTCTGACGTCAGAATTCTGCGTAGCTCCGCGACATCTATGTCCTGCACCTCTTTTCCGGACTTGACTGCCAGGCTAGCGGCAACACCGGCTGCCTGGCCGATCATCATGTACTGAGGCTCCATGCGCAGAGTGGAATACGACACGTGGCTCGCTGAAAAAGCTACGGGAACGAGCAGATTTCCAAGCTCAGTCCGGCGCGGCAGAATCAGCCGGTATGGGATCTGGTAAGGCTCCACTGGGACCTCCATCAGACCCTCGTTTTGCACGGTGCCGTCCGGCAGAAGATATCTCTGGACAGCGTGCGAATCGCTGTTATATGAACCCATCGCGATCGCATCAGGCTTTGTCCGCTCCGTCTGCAGATCCTTCTGCGTCATCACGAAGTCGCCTACCATGCGGCGCGCTTCCCGAACATACAATTGGTGCGGCCAGTGCCCCGTATCCGCGAACTCGTCCTTGCACAACCCCCATTCGTTCAAACTGTCGCGGACTGTCTTCGGGACACGCTGATCATTCGCCAAGAAGTAGAACAGTGACTCCGTATAGTTCAAATGATCGGCAATGATCTCCGCCCGCCTTGCATACGAAGCGTTTGGATAATCCCAACTCATTCCCAGATAGTCGGTGGAGAACGCGCCTCTATTGTTGAGATCCGCTTTTTCATTCGGTATGCGCCCCACGATCAACAGATCCTGCATGACGGGTGGACGGCCGTTGTGTTTCTCCCAGTCC
>DASQVJ010000027.1:0-4906 GCA_035640835.1 Bryobacteraceae bacterium | reverse complement strand
GAGCGTGTGTGCGCTTCGTTCGAGTGCATGTGCGTTGGAGTCGCTGAGCGCGGATTCGATCGCATCGAGCAGGCTGGTGCTTTCTTCGAGGAATAGCGTTCCGACCTCCTTCAGCAGCTCTTCATCCCCACCGACGCGGTCGAGGGAGGCGTTAATATCAAACTGCGGCATGTAATTTCGTAAATCGGCAATAAAACGAGCGCCTTTAGCTCACCTGCAGCCCGGGCCTGATTGCACCACTCCTATGAGGGGTAGATCATGTTCTTCTATCTGTAACTATTGACGCTCCAGTGACACCTTGGTTTGGTGTTTTTCGACCAAACAGCTTGCGAATCGCGCCCGAGTCGCTTATACTCCAAGTTTCATGGCTCGCGTCCTCGCCATCTCGTATTCGTTTCGATTTTGGTGGCGCACCTAGATCGGAACGGGTGGTGTTCGCAGAGCTGAAGTAGCAAGTTACAAAGCCAACAGCCCACTCGGAAAAAGCCGGGTGGGTTTTGTTTTTAATGGGGTAAAAGGTCAAAAGAAGAGGGTAAGGAACAATGGTAGTTTCGATGAGGTTACACGCTTCGAGAGAAGAGATCGATGCAGTCTGTGCCCGGGTCGCCGATTTCGGGTACAAGATTCACTCGATCGAGGGCGAAGAGCGGGTCGTGATTGGGGTCGTCGGCGTGGGGGACGTAACGGCCTGCCTGGAGTCGGTTGAGGCGATGCCCGGGGTCGAGAAGGCGGTCCGGATCTCGGCGCCTTACAAGTTTGTCAGCAAGGAATTCCGCGAGGAGCGGACCAGGATTCAGGTGAACGGTCGCGAGATCGGCGGCACTGAGTTCACGATGATGGCAGGTCCGTGCTCGGTTGAAAGTGAGCGCCAGATTCTCGAGACTGCGGAGGCCGTTGCCGAGGCAGGCGCAACCATCTTGCGTGGTGGCGCGTTCAAACCGCGAACGTCGCCATACGATTTCCAGGGTCTCGAGCTGGAGGGTTTGAAACTCCTGAAGAAAGCGCGCGAGATCACGGGCCTGGCGATCATCACGGAAGTCATGTCCGATCGCGACGTGGAACTCGTGGCCGAGTACGCAGACATCCTGCAGATCGGTGCGCGCAACATGCAGAACTTCATGCTGCTCAAGACGCTCGGCCGTTGCGGGCGCCCGATTCTGTTGAAGAGGGGCTTGAGCTCGACACTGAAGGAGCTGCTGATGTCGGCGGAGTACATCGTGGCGCATGGAAACGGGAACGTGATGCTCTGCGAGCGCGGTATCCGCACGTTTGAAACGCATACGCGCAATACGTGCGATATCGTGGCTGTGCCCGCGCTAAACGAACTGACGCACCTTCCCGTGATCCTCGATCCGAGCCACGCGACGGGTAAGCGTAGCCTGGTCCCGCCGCTTTGCAAAGCTGCGGTCGCGATCGGCGCCGACGGCATCATCATCGAAGTGCACCCGAATCCCGCCAAGGCGATCAGCGATGGCGCACAGTCGCTCGACATCCCGACGTTTCGGCGAATGATGACCGAATTGAAGCCCTACCTCGAGCTGTGGAAGGAGAGCCGCCAGCCGGTGCCCGTGACAGAAGCCGCGATCGCGGTGTAAGGTCTAAATGTGAAGATTCGCCCGAGACCCTGGCAGCTTGCGCTGGGGCTCATCCTGCTGTGCACCCTGATTGCGGTTGTTGCGCTCTATTGGAAACGCACATTCAGTCTGAGTACGAAAGAGCTGGTCGCGCTGTTTCCAAAGGAGAACGGCGCGGTCTTTTATGTCGATCTGGGTCTCATTCGGAAGTCAGGGGTCCTCGATCGAGTTTCTACAGCCGCGGTGGCCGAGGAAGAGGATTACCGGCGATTCGTTGAGCAAACCGGCTTCGACTACAAGACCGACCTGAACGAACTGGCCGCCTTCTACGCCAAAGACGAATACCTGTTTGCGCTCACTGGCAACTTCGATTGGAAGCGTTTGATCGCCTATGCTAAGCAGCAAGGCGGACGTTGTCAGAACGGCCTATGTCGTGCGCCTACGAGCAAGCGAGGCCGCTGGTTCTCTTTCTACGCGTTGAACGAACATGTGATGGCCGCGGCCATTTCGAACGATGAAGCGGCGGCCGCGCGCGTTCGCCGCCGAGATCCGGATCCAAGTCTTACAGTACCCAGTTCCCCGGTGTGGATGTCCGTGCCGGCTTTCATGCTGCAGAATAATGAGGCACTGCCGTCAGGGGCCAGACAGTTTGCGAAGTTACTTTCGGCCAATGCCGAACGACTGCTGATGAGTGTCGGGCTTAGCAGCGACCGTTTCGAGCTTCAAGTGGATGTCACGTGCAAGACGGCAGAGCAGGCTGCGGTTCTACGAACGGATCTACAGAACCTGACGACCCTGCTTCAGTCGTTTATCGCGAGAGAGAAGCAAAAGCCGAACCCGGGGGACCTGAGCGGTGTTCTGACGGCGGGAACCTTCCATCGTGAGGATCGGCATGTAATTGCCCGATGGCCGATGGATATGGCGTTCCTCGAGAATCTGACTGCTATGGGAAGTCCGTAGAGTCTAGTGAGTGGCGCGCCCGGAGAGACTCGAACTCCCGGCCTACTGATTCGAAGTCAGTCGCTCTATCCGGCTGAGCTACGGGCGCGCAGTCATTTGCAGTTTAGCAGATGGTGTTCGATGAGCAATGGGGCAATCGAAAACGAGATTAAGCTTCGGCTCAAAACCGCCGATGAGGGAAGAAGACTACTGAAGTCAATTGGGTTTGACGTCGCACGCGAAAGGGTGTTCGAAGCGAACGAGATCTTCGACACGCCTGACGGAGACCTTCGCAAAAAGGAATCTATTCTACGCGTGCGGCAGTCAGGCGATGAGACGGTGCTGACGTGGAAGGGTCCGACGGTCGATGGAAGGCATCGCGCACGACCAGAAGAGGAAACGACTGTCGGAAACGGTGAGGCGCTAAAAAATATTCTTAGGATGACTGGTTTCGGCCGGGTTTTTCGCTATGAGAAGTACAGGACCGAATTCCGTCGGGGCGATTCCGATCTATTGGTTACGCTGGATGAAACCCCGATAGGGACGTTTCTGGAGCTTGAGGGACCACCCGGAGAGGTGGACCGTATAGCGCACGAGTTAGGCTTTCAAGAGCAGCAGTACGTGACAGCGAGTTACGGCAAGTTGTATCTGGATGAGTGCGCAAGATCTGGAGTAGTTGCGGGCAATATGGTTTTTCAGGCAACCGAGGAAAAGTCTTAGGCTTTCCCAAAAGTTGTAGGGTTTTATACTTAGTACTACTTCTTTATCTTGTGACTATCAAAAAGACCTGTTACGCTATTTGCGTCGCATTGTTTCCGGGGCTGATATGGTAACCGCTGACATGGCCGTGAGCATTGTCGTTATCGCAATCTCGCTCACCCTGTTTGTGTACTGGTTTCGGTACACATGCCTCCTGATACTAAGCGCGAAAACGAGCCGAGATTACGCTCATCAAGTTGCGACGGCGAATCAATTGCGTTTTCTCGAGACCCGCGATCAGCTTTTGGCCGATCCTCCGCCGGAGTCGCTGGATGGGCTCCACGAGGCCCTTCGGCGCGACTATCTGCTGCTGACGTACCTGATGCGGTACGCTGCCGGCCGTCAGGATCCGGGGCATTCGCTCGAAAAAAAAATCCTCACCGTTGACTACTACCTGTTGATGGTCTGGTACGTTCTGATGCGCCGGCTGTCGGTTGAAAGGTCGCGGCAGGCGCTGTTAGAAGTGGCCTCAATCGTCCACTACCTCGCGAATGCGATGGGTGAACGGCTCTCCTTCTCGGCGCGCGTTTAGGAGCGCCGAGAATTCAAACAATTCCCACCAAGTTTGTTCTACTGAATCTGGACGAGCTGGTTGTTTGATTTCGTATGCTGTTCCGGGCTCTTGATGGTCTGAGGGGCCCGGAAGAAATCAAAGTAAGAAACCTGGTGGACGCAGGAGACGGTACACATCGGTGCACAGCCCTTCTCTGTGAGGTATTCGCGGCGGATGTCGTCCTTCGTGTACTCAGCGAGGGGCTTGCCCGGAAAACCCCGCTGCTGTGAACAGTAATGGACAAGACCATCTTCACAGATGTATAGATAGCGGGCACCCGCGCGACATCGCCAGTCGTGTGGCTTACCCAGCGCGATGTCGTGCTGAAAGTAATTGATCTGTGAGTAGTGGCTCTTCTCCAGCTTCATAAGCTCGAAGAAGATTCGCCGCTCCTCGTCTCCCAACGGCCGGAGTTGGCCGTCTCCATCGTGAATGATGCCTACCGTGGATGTGAAGCCGAGTTCGATAGCGCGCCGACCCACAACCAGAGCATCCTCCGGGTTCTTAACCCCACCGCCCAAGACCGAATTGATATTCACGTGAAAGAGGGCGTGTTCGGCCAGCAACTGCAGCTTCTTATCCAGTACCTTGAGACTCTTCTTCGACACGTCGTCAGGCATGACGTTGTCGATCGAGATCTGCATGTGGTCGAGACCCGCTTCGTTCAACTTCCGGATGCGATCGGCAGTAAGGAGGTAACCGTTGGTGATTAAGCCGGCGATGATGCCGCGCTTACGCATGTGCGCGATCAACTCATCGAGCTCGGGGTGTAGGAGGGGTTCACCACCGCTCATAGTGACAACTGCGGTGCCGAGTCTGGCAAGGTGGTCCAGTCGTTCTTTGACGGTGTCGGTCGGGACGGGCTTGGAGAAGTCGTCGTACTCGTTGCAATAGGTACACGACAGATTGCAGCGCCGGATCGGGATGATATGCGCCAAAATCGGGTGATCCGTCTTTAGAGCACCCTTGACGATCATCTGCATTTCCCGAGCGCGGCGTTTGAGTGCTTTCCACTTTCGCATAGCGCGAAATGAGCTATCCGCCATAGAAGACAAACTCTCATTTAAGCACAACTGGACTA
>DASQVJ010000026.1:0-4141 GCA_035640835.1 Bryobacteraceae bacterium | reverse complement strand
GGTTCGCTGCCACCATTGCGGTCGAACTTCTGCTGGTCTAGGAACTCACGAGGGAACTCCAGCTCGGGCTTGCTCTCGCTGGGTCCGAGCGGACGCGCGATTTCGGGTGTAACCATCACGATCAATTCAGACTTCGTCTTGCGCTGCTCGCGGCTCTTGAAAATCAGTCCGAGCAAAGGCACGCTCGAGAGCCCGGGGACTTTCTGAAGGTTCGAAGTGGTGCGCTCGTCCAGAAGTCCACCGATGACGAAGCTTTGACCTTCCTGCAGCTCAATATTGCTTTCGATACGGCGTGAAGATAGCGCTGGAATCAGGAACCCGGAGATCTGGATTGCGTTCGTGAGGTCGATAGAGGAGACTTCTGGCTTCACATACATCTTGATCGTGTTACTGGGCGTCAGCTCCGGACGGAAGGACAGGCGAATGCCGAATTCACGGAACTGAATCGTGACCGCACCGGCATTACCACCGCCTTGAAGCACCGGGAGCGGAAACTCACCGCCGACAAGAAAGCTGGCCTCGCGACCGTTGCTGGTTACCAGGTTCGGTTCGGCGAGGATCTGAAGAACCTGTTGTTGTTCGAGCGCCTTGATCAGGGCAGCCATATTCAGGTCAGGACGGAAAGCAAAGATGTTCAGGAGATCAGAAACTCGGAACGCACCTTTTGATCCCGCGAGCCCTCCCGGAATCGAGCCGCTGATTTCCGCGCCTCCACCGATGCCCGGAGGCGCGAACTGACCGGTAGTCACAAGACCGATAGTGTTGCCACCACCGGTCGATAGGATGTTGACTCCGAACTGCTCGACGGCCGTGCGATTCAACTCGGCGAAGCGGACGCGGAGCATGATCTGCCGGTCCTGGGGCGGCGGCGCGACTTCCAGGTTATTGACGATGCTCTTGGCGAATGGCGTCACCAGGGCCACCGCCCGCTCAGCGATTTCCTTGGTCGACACATGTCCCGTCAAAGATAAGGAGTCGCGGCTGGACTGTACGTGGATTTCCTCGTTCGGGAAGGTGTCCCTGACCAGGCGGCGAAGAGGCTCGAGGTTCTGCTCAACAACGATGCTGTACAACGTGCGCTGCCCACCCTTCGACCAGACCACCACGGTCGCGGCACCGTTCCCCTTGGCATGCAGTAGAACTTCGCGGGTCGACACGGCGATGGCGTCCACGACTGCCGGGTCGCTGGTTGAGATCTGCCGGATGTCGGATGGATAGTCGAGGACAACACTGCGTCCGACGGTCAGCCGCAACTCTTCCACCTGAGCCGCCAGCGGCACCATTGCGAAGGCCATCACGGCCGCGAAACGCATACTGCTGAACAGAGTTCTTGTCATCTTTTGTGACCTTAATCGCTATTTAGCTCCACGGTTTGGGCTACAGCTCCACTGCCATTAATTGGCGACACGCTCCACAGACTTGGTGTTGCCACGAATCACGATCACCTCTGGCGGAGGCGGCGGTGGAGGCGGTGCAACAACCGGCTTTTCGACTGCAGCTGGACGAGGGCGAGGACGAGGAGGCGCGATGTTCACCACCGGCTTTATCTTGGTCTTGCCGTAGAGCTCCGCAACCTGGCGGCCCGGCGTCTTCTGAATTTCGGTATCGCTACCGTTGCGAAGCACCAGCTGGATGCTGCCCGAATTGCCCGCCAGGGTCAGGATCTCGGCTTGTTCGGGCGTGGCGAGCAGCGTCACCGTCGGCGTATTGATAGGTTGGCCGCGCGGATCGGCTTGCATCGTCTGACCCGAGGAGAGCACTAACATGTTCTGCAGGCAGGTGGCGGTTATCTGTCCGTCTTCGTCCGGCGGCCTGCCGGTTACCAACACGTCCACGCGCAAGCCGGGAAGTACGAAGCCGGCGACGCCCGCCACGTCGGTGACCCGGACAGTCACGGCGCGCATGCCCACAGGAATGGTCGGAGCCAGTCCGATTCCGCTTCCCCGGTCGGCGAGCCGCCCTTCGAGCACCGCTTCATCCAGCAGGATGTTGCTCACGACGGGCCGGTCGATGACTTCCTCGATTTTTGCAAATGCACCCTTTGGGTACTGATCCGCAGGCATCTTGCCGAGGCGAAGGTCCGATGCCTTGATGGTCGTGCCAACCGACAGCGGCTTCGCCGCGAGCACGATATCCTTTTGTTCGCCTGGGTCGGGTCTCTTGGCTGAGCCGGCTCCTGCGGTGATGCGATAGAAAATCGTCGAAATGATCAGCGCGACGATCAAGCTCAGACCCAGCACAACTAGGAATCTGCGGTCCATTCTTCCTCTCCCTCAAACCCTCGTACGTGAACGGCGGGATCCCCTTTTCCTGAAAACAAGACCACCCAATGGAAGTGTTCGACTCCCCGGTACTCCGCCTATGCCTTTGCTAAATAGTACTTTCGGCGGTATCAGTTGACTTCATTAGCCCCGTCCACCGAATTTTTGGGGCCTCCTGGAACTAACCCTAGGCAGCCGGAGAACGTTCTAAGAGTTCTTTTCCCCGCAGCGCCAACTCGTAGCGGTCCTTCAAGCCGGTTTTCTCGAAGATGTGCATTAGGTGCACCTTGACGGTGCCGGGAGTAATGCTTAGGGATTCGGCGATTTCGCGGTTCTTCAGCCCGCGACAAACCAGCTCGATGATTTCTTTCTCGCGAGGGGTGATCCGAAAACGGGAATGCAGGCGCAGTGGAGCCTGTACATCGCCCATACCCGAATCTATGAAAAGATTGCCCTGCGCGACCGTGCGCAGGCACTGCAGAACCTGTTCCACGGGCTGATGCTTTTGCACCACAGCCCGGGCGCCGAGCTGAATCGCCCGGATATAGTCGGGCTCCTTTCCGTTTTCGCTGTAGATGATGATCCGCGACTGTGGGCTCGCCTGCAGCAAATGGCTGATGGAACCAACAATTGCTCGGGGCGGATCGACTTCACCGATAAAGATAATTCCGGGATTCAATTCACGAATGGCTTCGGTGGCGGAGGTCAGCGACGCCGCACTTCCGAGGTAAAGAAATTCCCCGGGAACACTACTCAGCATCGCCTTCAGACCCGCCAACATTAGCGGCCGGCTCTCGATTAGGAAGACCGTAACGGGATCCACACTTGCCTCGGTGAATCCATCGGCACTTCATACCCCGGACGATAGGGAAGAATGAACTAAATCAACGCTCTTACGCCCCATTTGAAAGCTGGTTTTCTAATTCCGCCGCCACGTTGAGGACGAGTTGATCCTCGAAAGCGCGACCGATCAATTGCGCACCAACCGGAAGGTGCTGAGTATCGAAGCCAACGGGAATAGATATGGCCGGTAAGCCGAGCAAATTGAAGCCTCGCACAAATCGAGTTGTGGCGAGCCTCACATCCTCTTCGATTCCATTGATCGAAACGACCGTTTGGCCGATCTTGGGTGCGGTGATCGGTGCGGTAGGTGTTAGCAGAATGTCGATGTCATCGAACACGCGTCGCCAGAGTTCGCGGAGTTCGTAGCGCAGCCTTTGCGCGTTCACGTACGCGGTCGCGGGAATCGCAACACCCTGAACGAGCACGGCAAACACGTCCGGCCCGAATAGTTCGGGGCGGTCCAAATACGGTCCGTATTGTGCGGTCGCTTCCGCCAGCAGTATTACTCGCGCTGTGGTGTTCAATGCGTGAGGATCGGGTACCCGGATCGGAACTAAATGCGCTCCGGACTGCTTGAGTAAATCTGCGGCCCGCCGTACACAATCGTTCACCTCGGGATTGACTGCCTCGAAAAAGAAGTTTTCCGGTACCCCGACGCGCACGCCGCCTGCGAACGCCTTCAACGCGGCTCGATAGACCTCGTGAGGTCGCGAGACGGAATGCGGATCGAGTGGATCGTAGCCAGCCATGACCTCGAGTGCTGCGGCAGCATCGGCCACAGTCGATGCCAGGGGGCCGATGTGATCGAGCGTAAAACCGAGCGGGATTACCCCATGCCGGCTCACGAGCCCGTAGGTCGGCTTGTGTCCAACGACGCCGCAGTAGGCAGCGGGAATCCTGATCGATCCCCCGGTGTCGGTGCCCAAGGCAATTGGTACGATGCCGGCGGCGACGGCTGCTGCGGATCCGCCGCTCGACCCGCCCGGGATGCGCGAAAGGTCGCGGGGATTATGAACGGCCCCGAAGTGCGGGTTGTT
>DASQVJ010000025.1:0-7345 GCA_035640835.1 Bryobacteraceae bacterium | reverse complement strand
GGGGCGGGGTCAATTCTTCATGATCGCTAAGGGGTCAGTTTTACATGATTGGCGACACGCCGTACTCTCATCGCTGCTAAATCTGTCGCCGAACCGCCTGTCAGGAATCGGCTCCAGTGGGTGGGCAATTGGGTGGGTGTTCAGTGTCGTCTACACGGATTCGCCGCGGTAATCAATCGGTTCTGGCATGGATTCGAACCACGAAGAAAATGTCGTCTTTTTAGATCAGCAACTTGCTGATTCTGCATCTTCGACATGTCCAGAATCGTGCTAAAACACCCCATACGTACAGGATTCGTAGCGCCGCGGCCTGATCTGGACGGGATGCTGCGACGGAACGGCGACTGCTCGCAACGCCTCGTGTCGTCTGCCAGCAGATCGACTCGCCGCTCGAACAACACGGTCTGCCCCGTCCCGTTCTTTCCGGTACGCTCAGGTACGATCCCGTTTATGCAAAACCACGCTGGTAAACTCAAGATCGCACGCGCTGTGCGCTACGACTGTCGACCTGTTGAATCCGGATACCCTTCCGCACCGCAGCATCTATGTTCGGCTCGTCAGGACCGATGCGAATACATGCTGCCCAATGTCCCGGTCTCATTTCGCTTAAGACCGGCACTATCGTTGAGCATTCCTCAATAGCATAGGGACACCGTGTGCGAAAACGGCATCCCGATGGTGGGGCAACGGGCGATGGTACATCGCCTGTCAGAACAATACGCCGACGCGCACGCTGCGGCCCAATAACCGGCACTGCTGAGATTAGCGCTTTTGTGTAAGGCATCAGCGGCTCGGCGTACAGGTCGGCGGAGGGAGCAAGCTCCACAATCTTCCCGAGATACATGACGCAAATCCGATCCGAGACGTGCTGCACGGCCCTCAGGTCATGAGAAATGAATAGTAGCGTCAGCTTCAGCTCGCGCTGCAGGCGCTTGAGCAAGTTGAGGATCTGCGCTTGGATGGATACATCCAGCGCCGAAATCGGCTCGTCAGCGATCACGAAATCCGGCTCAGCCGCAAGCGCCCGGGCGATTCCGATTCGCTGCCGTTGTCCGCCCGAGAACTCATGCGGATATCGCGCCGCGAATCGGGGGTGTAGACCTACTAAATCCATCAGTTCATCAACGCTTCGCATGCCACCGCCATTCCGCGCAAGCCCGAGGGCGCGAATCGGTTCGGCGATGATGGAGCCCACTCTCATGCGTGGATTCAGTGACGCGTAAGGATCCTGAAAGATCATTTGCATCCGCCGGCGGAACGGTCGCATGTCGCCCGCCAGGGGCTGATCTCTATACCAGACCTCTCCCGACGTGGGCATCTCGAGGCGAAGGATCGCGCGAGCCAGCGTAGTCTTCCCGCATCCCGATTCACCCACAAGGCCGAGCGTCTCTCCTTCCGCGATATCGAACGACACGTCATCGACCGCGCGTATGCTATCGGGGCCATGTAACGGATAGTGAACGGCCAAACTGCGGACAGAAAGCAACGGTTCAGTCATTCGATCACCTCACCCAGCACAAGGACCAGTGGTTCTCCCCAACCTGGTGGTAGGGCGGAAACTCTTCGCGGCAGCGGTCAATTACCTCCGGGCAGCGCGCGGCAAACGGACACTGGCGCGGAGGCAAAGCCGAGACGTCCGGTGGCTGTCCTGATATCTGATGCAACTCGCCGTCGCGAGCGGTTGGATCGGGGATACAGCGTAGCAGCGCCCGCGTGTAGGGGTTCTGGGGATTGCTGAACAGCTCGCGGGCTGGGGCCGATTCGATTACCCGCCCGGCGTACATCACGAGCACGTCATCGGCATTTTCGGCAACAATCCCGAGATCGTGGGTGATCAGGATAATCGCAGTGCTGCCCTCGTCCTTCAACTTGCGGAGTAACTCCAGAATCTGAGCCTGGATGGTCACGTCAAGCGCCGTGGTGGGTTCATCCGCAATGATCAGTTTGGGCTGACACGCCAGCGCAATCGCGATCATCACGCGCTGTCGCATCCCACCCGAGAATTGGTGCGGATATTGAGCGGCCCTTGCCCGGGCATCCGGTATGCCTACGCGCTCCAACATCTGAACAGCATGATCGAACGCGCGGCCACGCCTGTAGCCCAAGTGCAATTGTGCCACCTCGGTGATCTGCTTCCAGACGGGCAGAAACGGATTCAGGGAAGTCATGGGATCCTGGAACACCATCGCCAACTGAGAGCCGCGGATGCTCCGCAATGTGTGCTCATCCAGTTTCCGCAAGTCCCGCCCTTGAAACACGATTTCCCCTTCGGTGACCCGGCCCGGCCGCGGGACCAGCCCGAGCAGCGCGAGACTGGTCATCGACTTGCCCGAGCCCGACTCGCCCACAATGCCGAGCGTCTCACGCTCGCGGAGATCGAACGTGACACCGTCAACCACATGCGCCGGCCCGGCGTCAGCCGGAAATGACACCTGAAGATTACGGACGCTAAGCAGATGCCCGTTTTGTTTGCCCGTCACGATAGCCTCCTCATGCGCGGGTCGAGTGCATCGCGGAGTCCATCCCCAAGGAAGTTCAGAGACATCAGCATGAGCGCCATGAGCGTGCCCGGCGCGATCAGAAGAGCCGGGTGAACCGAGATCGCTTCGGCCCCCTCCTCGGCGAGCACGCCCAAAGACGACGCGGGCGGCGGCACGCCGAGTCCCAGGAAGCTTAGGAAGGCCTCGGCGAGAATCACAGACGGGACCGTGAGCGTGGCGTAGACGATGATCGGCCCGACTGTGTTCGGAAGGATGTGCCGAACCACGATGCCGAAATTCGAAACGCCGATGCACCTGGCCGCTTCGACAAATTGTTCGTGCTTCAAGCTCAGTACCTGACCTCTAACAATTCGGGCCATGGTGAGCCACGAGGTCGCACCGAGCGCCACGAATAGAAGGAGCAGGCTGCGCTCGAACAGCGCCATCAAGATAACGATAAGCAGAATGTCGGGCAGCGAGTACAGAACGTCAACGGCGCGCATCAGTACTTCGTCGATGCGGCCGCCGAAGTACCCGGCAATGGCGCCATACGTGATGCCGATCACCAAAGATATGAGCGTCGACACCAGGCCCACCATCAAACTGATGCGGCTTCCATAGAGCACGCGTGCGAGCAGATCGCGACCAAGCGTGTCCGTTCCGAACAGGTGCTTAAGCGAAGGATTTGCGAGGCGATTGTCCAGCCCAAGCGTGTCGTACTCGAAACCGTTGTAGAGATAAACGAGCCACGGTCCGATGAGCGAGGCTATGACGATCACAACGACTACAACCGCCGAAATGACTGCCGCGCGGTTGCGGCGGAAGCGCGTCCATGTTTCGCGCCAAAGGCCGATGCGGTCGGTTGGATGAGTTTCCGCTTTAGCGAGGACAGGCGTCATTGCGGCCTCCAGTTGTTATCGATCCAGACGTACTTGAACGCCCGAATGTCAAGGAGGTGGCTTTCAAAGCCTCGTACAAACGGTTTGCAGAGATAGCTCCAGCCGGCGTGATAGAGGGGCAACAAGGGCATCGCCCGAAGTAAGCGGTTTTCGCAGACGGCAAGCCGCTTCATCCGCTCGGTCCGGCTAAGGACCGTGTTGGCGGCCTCCAGATTCGATACGTAAACCGGATCCGTCCAGTTCGAAGGATTACCGTTCGCGCCGGCAAACTGTTCCAGAAAACCGTTCGGGTCCACATATACAGGCAATTCAGCATAATCGGCGACGCCGTTGTAATCGCCTTCGAGAACCATCCTCCAGTGAACGTTGAATTCCCGCGGAACTAAATTCACTCGGATATTCAGATTATGTAGCCATTGCTGCTGCACGATTTCGGCCTTAGGACGAGCCTCCGGCAGCATGGGGAAATGATACGTCACTTCGAGTCTGTTGCCGCCCTTGCCTATCCCGCCCGGAAATCCGGCCCTTGCCAGCAGGGATCTCGCTCGCTCGACATCGAACGAGAGCACGTCATAAACACGCCCATCGACTTCAACAGCGGCACGGTCCGGCTGCGAGTATCCAGGCACCGGCGCGACGAAGGAACGCGCCGGCACGAATCCCGGTCCCAGGAAATCCGTCAAAGCCTTCTTTTGAGTGGCCATGTTAAGCGCGTATCGCAGGAGAATGCTATCAAAAGGAGCTCTGCGCGTACTGACGTAAAGAGACATTGTTCCGAACCCCGGATCCGCATGGAAATCTTTCTTGCGGCTGAGCACGGGAGTGAACAGGGGTGGGAGGCTCAGGCCCGGAGTCAGCATCACGTCACCGGCTTTGTAGAGGTTCACCACACTCGTGCCATCTACGACCGGCAGAAAAGTCACTTCCCGCAATGCAACCAAATGCGCGTCGTAGTATCGAGGGTTCCTGACGAGTTGAAGGCGTTCATAACGGCGGTAAGCGCGTGACGTAAACGGTCCGTTGGTGACGATATGCGAAGGCTCCGTCCATGTGGACTCGGCATCACGCCTTCGCGCAGACTCAACCACGTGCATCGGAACGGGCGAGAACAAGTAATTCGTGATGAATTCGATAAAGAAAATAGTGCTGGATCGAAGATCTACAACAAACGTGAATTCGTCCGGGGCGTAGACACCAAGGTCGGAGGCCGGACGTTTGCCCTTGATAATCGCCTCGGCATTTCTCACCGGTAGATATTGAGAGCTCATTGGCGCGGCGGTTCGTGGATCCACGAAGCGCCGCCACGAGTGCACGAAATCGTAAGCGGTAACCGGATGCCCATCGCTCCAATGGGCTCGGACGGATTCCGCCGACGGTTTCCGGCCCCGCAAAAATCGCTCCGGAAGATCGGCGGCGCCCGGAAGCCGCTCGCCTCTGGGGGCGCGATGACCACGCAGGTAAAACCGGAACTGCGTGAAATTCGAGTTCACTTCGTAATGTGTCGCCATGGCCGCCATTGGAGTCGGAAGCGCCGGGTGATATTGCGTCAAGCCTTCGAAGAGAGCCGGCATCACATAGAATTCATACGAACCGGTCGATTTCGCGGGGTCAAGGCTCTCGATCTCCCCATTCAGGATGTGAACGAGCGTGTCTTGTTTTGGGACCGCCGTGCTTCCGAAGTACGAGCCTTCCGAACGGGCGCAGGAGGCCAGCGCCGCGGGCCCAATGCCTAGCAGTTCACGCCGGCGGATCATGACGGCCTCCAGTTCTGATCGATCCAGACATACTTGAACTGCTGGCGGTCCAATGGGTTATTGCCGAGCCCTCTGATATACGGCTTGGCCAGCGAGGGCCTCAGAAACGTCGTCAGTGGGACAACTGGCATCGCGGCCAGCAAGCGGCTCTCACATTCCGCCAGTTTTTGCAGCCGGGCCTCGGGATCTGGCGTGCTTCCGGCGTTCGCAACCATAGCGTCAAACTCCGCATCCGACCAGTCCGATCCGCTGGCTCCGGACGCCGTGAATTCTTCCAGTAAGTAGCTCGGGTCGACATACGGGCTGGCGTCCCCGTTTGCCAATATTCCGGGATAGGCTCTATCGAACGTCGCCTGAACCCAGGTCGCGACGTCGTGCAGCACGAGTTCCAAGTCAACGCCGAGTGTCTGGCGCCATTGCTGCTGCAGGATCAAACCCGCGAACTGAAATTCCGCTATTGCCGGATGGGTGAAAGTGGTCCGCAGGCGTGTTCTGCCGATGGCGCTCTCCAACAGTTCTCGCGCGCCGCGAGGGTTGAAGGCTAGTACGTCGAGTGTGGAATCGCGAATTGGAATGCTCAGGCTGCCGGGAACATCGTAACCCTTCATGGGTGGAGTTAGAGTGATCGCCGCGGTCTGGCCCGGGACCATTTCGGCGATCGCTTTTTTATCGGTGGCCATATTGAGGGCGTGTCTGACACGCAAGTCGTCGAACGGCGGCTGCGCCGTCCTCAGCGTCGCCCAGCTAGTACCAAAAACCGGTGTTGCGCGGTAATCCTTCTTCCGATGCACCAGCGGAACGAGCGTAGCCGTGGTTGGAGCCATAGCCGCTTCCGCGGTTCGATAAAGATTGGCGCTTGTCGCCGCGTCCATGACGGGGAGGAAGACCAACTGCTCGAGCGCCACGCAATCAGCCTCGTAGTAATAACGATTCCTGGCTAGAAGCAACTTCTCGCCGGCGCGGCGCGCACACAGCGTAAAGGCGCCGCTCGTGACCATCCGGCCTGCTTCCGTCCAGGCTTTCCCTGCCCGTTGAACGACGTGCCGCGGGACAGGGCACAGCCATTTGCAGGCAGCCAGCTCGAGGAAAAAGGGAGCAGGGACACGTAGATCGACCTGCACCGTATGATCGTCGATCGCTCGGATCGCCAGGCTCTCGGGCGGAAGCTTACCTGAATTGATTTTCTCCGCGTTGACAATGTAGGAGATCAGATACGCGAACCCGGCTGCGGTGAATGGATCGACAACTCGCCGCCAGGAATAGACAAAATCGTGAGCCGTTAAGCGAACCCCATCGCTCCACTTCGCCGGCCTGGAGTCTGGCGCGGCTGGCAGACCGCGTCTATACTCTGCCGGAAGATTGTCTCTGTTCGCGAACCGGATGCCCCGCGGCGCGGGATGAGCGCGCAAATAGAAGGTGTAGCGGCAAGCGTCCGGAGTAGTCTCATAATGCGTAGCAAGCCCGGCCATAGGTTTGCCGGTTAAGGGATGCAGAGTGGTCAAGCCCTCGAACAAGGCATAGATGACGCGCTCTTCGATCAATTCCGCCGAGGTGGCTGGATCGAGCGAACCGGGTTCCACACCCAGAACCACGACCAACTTTTGCTGTTGCGGCGGATCCGTTTTGCCGAAATAAGGGCTCGCGGCCACCCCGCAGCCGGCCAGGGCGAGTGGGCCCCCGAGCACCGAGCGGCGCGAGATCAAACTTTTCACGACGGCCTCCAATTCAGCAGCCGTTTCTCGCATGTGGCGAGTTTCCGCATTCGTACGGCATTGTCGAGTTCGGCGTTGGCCGCGTCCACGAGTTTGTCGAACCCGGCGTCAACCCATCCGGAACCATCGAAGCGACCGGTCAACGCATCGAAAATGCCGTTCGAGTCGGCATAGTCCGCCCCCGTGGACTTTCCGAAGTACGGTTCGTGCTTGCGGCAGGAAGCGAGTGTCACCGGGCCCAATCCAAGCACGGCTCGCCGCGGAATGGACATTTTCATGCAGCCCTCCAGTGCGGATCAATCCACGCGTACTTGAACAAGATGATATTTCCCAGGTTTAAATCGAAGCCTCGAACGAACGGTTTCTGCAAGCACGAGTACGACTCGAAATACAGAGGCACAATCGGCATGGATCGCATCAGGTAGGTTTCGCTCTCAGCCAGTTTCTTCAATCGAGAGGCGCTGTCAATGGCGCCGTTGGCCCGCTGCAGAATTGCCTCA
>DASQVJ010000024.1:0-8497 GCA_035640835.1 Bryobacteraceae bacterium | reverse complement strand
CTAACGGGGACGAAAATCCGCGACGAGGTGGGATGGCAGAGCGAAACGGTCGCAACGATCAGTACAATGAGAATTTCGGGCGAATAAACAAGCACATGAGAGTAACCGTCACTGGGACCGGCTATGTGGGTGCCGTCACGGGTGCCTGCCTGGCCTATGCTGGACATCGCGTCACCTGCGTCGATACGGATGCGCGCAAGATAGCAATGCTGCAGGCGGGTGACATCCCGCTTTATGAGCCCTACCTGAAGGAGTTGATCGCAACTGCGGCGTCCGCCGGCAGAATCGACTTCACGATGGAGCTCGGCCCGGCTGTTCGCGAGAGCGACGTGATCTTCATAGCCGTCGGAACTCCACCCATGGCCTCCGGAGAAGCCAACTTGAGCTATCTCGAAGCGGTGGCCAGGGAGATCGGTGCCTCGATTGACGACACGAAGTTTCGCGTAATCGTGAACAAGTCGACGGTCCCCGTTGGATGCGGCAATCTCGTGGATACGCTCATTCGCGAAGGCATTGCCGAGTCCCAGCCCGGGTTGGAGCGTCGCATCGAGTTCGAAGTAGCTAGCAATCCTGAGTTCTTGCGGGAAGGCTGCGCGATTCGTGATTCCCTCTATCCCGATCGCATCGTTATCGGCACAGAAGGCACGAAGGCGATGACGCTCTTGAGCGAACTCTATGAGCCCGTGGTGGAGCAGAAGTTCGATCCGCCGGAAGGAGTGCCTCGTCCGGCGAACATGCAGCGCGTTCCCTTGGTGACCACGACGCTGACCAGCGCGGAGATGATCAAGTACGCATCGAACGCCTTCCTCGCCACTAAGATCGGCTTTGCCAACGAGATCGCAAACATCTGCGAGCGAGTGGGTGCGGACGCCACGGAAGTGATGCGCGGCATTGGTCTCGATAGCCGCATCGGCTCGCAGTTCCTGAACGCCGGTGTGGGTTGGGGTGGCAGTTGCTTCGGCAAGGACATTCAGTCGTTGCTGCACACGGCGCACGAGTACGGCTATCAGTCGAAGCTTTTGCAGGCGTCGCTCGAGGTGAATCGGGCACAGCGGCTTGTAGTGGTTCAGAAGCTGCTGGAGAAGCTTTACATCCTGAAGGGTCGGACGGTGGCTCTGCTTGGGCTTGCCTTCAAGCCGGATACCGACGATCTACGTGACGCGCCGAGTCTCACCATCGCCGAGAAGCTGCTTCAGATGGGTGCTCGCATCAAAGCGTATGATCCCGTCGCGATGGATGCTTGCCGTCAACAACATCCCGAGCTGAAGATTCAGTACTGCGTCTCGGTCGACGAGGCTCTGCAGGATGCCGATGCCATGGTGCTCCTGACCGAGTGGGCAGAGTTCCGCACGCTGGATCTGCACAAGAGCGCACAGCTCATGTCGCGTCGTGTGCTGATCGACGGCCGCAACATCTATGATCCGGTGCTCGCAGCGGCGGCCGGGTTCGACTATTCGGGCGTCGGCCGACGTGTTGCGGTTGCGCCGAAGGCTCGTGTACTCGAATCGGTAGTGTAGCTCTGCGCGCTCGAACCGAGCGCTTCCCTAAAGCTTCTCGACGGGCCTCGACGAAGGCTGATCGCAGAGCTTGCGCTTCATTGGGAAATCAATGCCTCGTGCTTGACCCTTGTGCGTCCCTTCAATTCGGGCATGCAAGCCATTCGGCCCCTGCTTGCGATAGATCACGCGCTGCGGGAAATCGTGCTGCGGGTTCTCGAATATCACTTCGCCAGGCGTGATGTTTTTGGCTTTGAACGGGATGCTTTGGCTGTCGAGTTCAAGCACAATGCGAAAGACAAGCTCTCCTTCCTCCTCGCGAACCTGCATGTACTCGACCATCGTCACCTGACCGTTCTTGCTGGTGCGTCCAATACCGGCCATGCTGCCTTTGAACGGCTCCATCCACATCTCCTCGGAACGTTGCTCGCCGCTTTCAGTAACCCAGCATCCCGTCATGAAACTGAGGTTCTCCGACTCGCCGGCGATGACGGGCAAAACCAGAAACGCTAACAAAGGGAGTTTGTTCATACGGCTATAATGCCCGCGATTCCGCGATCGAGTCTTGTAGAAATGCGACACGCGGAGCCGCTGCTCCGTTCACGATTTCTTTGCGGTCGTGCAGCAGGTGAGCCTGATCGAAGTAGCCTAAGTCCGCTGCCACTTCTGCTCCCTTCTCGCCGGCGTCCAGCAGGCGAAGCGCGGCCTGTAACCTGACGATTCTTGCAAAAGCCTTCGGTCCTATGCCCACTTCCCGTTCGAAGCTGCGCTGCAAAGTCCGTGGGCTCACGCCAAGATTGCGGCAAAGTTTATCGATGCGAAGAACTCCTCGCGAGCGTTCAATCTCCGTACTGGCGGCCTCGGCGAGAGTGACGGAGTGTCGGGACAGCCTACCAAGGAAGAACTCGTCGGCAATGCGGATGCACTCGACGACTTCGTTGCTGCTATCGATCCTGCGCTGCAGTTCTTGGAATGGGCATTCCACGATGCTGCCGGTGAGCTCACTGATGGATACTCGCAGGAAGGGCGCCAAGCCTGCCGGTTGAAAGCGGACGCCGAAACTAAGAACCCGGCCGGAAGAGTGGAGCGTAGTGGCCCGCAGCATCTGACCAACGATGACCGCTTTCGGTTGTTCGTGTAAGCGTCCGAGCTCATCGCGGTTCTTCATAACGTGCCCGAGTTGGAAGACGATCTCCGTGCAGCCATCAGGCAGAACGGACTCGCCGGGCAAGCTTGGGGCGTCGAGAATCCAGTAACAACGCACGAAGCGACGGAGCTCAGCCGAAGGTGCGAATGTTCGGAACAGCATTTTCGCCTCGTCTCGCGATTTTAAATCACTTTCGGGCAATACGATCGGAATGCGATAATGTGCAGCCAGAAAACCCTTTCCTCTATGCTTGCGATTCTTCTATGGTTCGCGGCGGCAGCTTCGCCTGCCACGGTGGACTGGCCAGCCTACGGCAACGACCCTGGCGGAACTCGCTACTCCGCCGCGGCGCAAATCAACACCAGCAACGTTTCGAATCTCCAAACAGCCTGGACCTATGCGACCAAAGACATGTTCGACGGAGGTGCTCGCAAACGGCGGCCCTCTGTCCTCGAGACGACGCCCATTTACTACGGCGGAGTTCTTTACCTGACGTCGAGTCTGGGGCGCGTCATCGCGTTGGATCCCGAGACGGCCAAAGAGCTATGGACCTTCGATCCCAAGATCAATGTCGAGGCAGGTTGGGGCGACTTCACGAATCGGGGTGTCGCTTTACATCAGAAGGGCGGCAAGGTCACGATTCTCGCAGTGTCCATTGATGCACGTCTGTTCGCGCTGGACGGCAAGACAGGCGAGCGCCTCTGGCAGGTGGATCTGCGTGAAGGACTACGAATCCCGCCACGTGAGGTCGCCGACTACGAGGAGACGTCGCCACCTTGCGTGGTCAACGATGTGGTCGTCGTGGGGTCAGCGGTATCCGACAACGGTCGCACGCAGATGCCGAGCGGTGAGGTTCGCGGGTTCGACATCGCAACGGGCAAGAAGCTCTGGACGTGGGACCCCGTGCCGTCAATCCTACCCCAGGACAAGGCGCCGGGTGGAGCGAATGCATGGTCGGTGATTACCGCTGATCCAAAGCGAAATCACGTCTACGTGCCGACGGGCTCACCGAGTCCCGATTACTACGGCGGTATGCGCAAGGAGTTCAACCATGGCAACAGTGCCGTCGCCTTGGATGCTCGCACCGGTAAGGTCGCTTGGTCGTTTCAAACCGTCCGCCATGATCTTTGGGACTACGATGTCGCGTCGCCTCCTGCGCTGGTTCGAGTGAAGAACAAAGACGCAGTGGCCGTCGGATCGAAGACTGGTCACCTCTTTCTGCTCGATCGAGACACGGGCAAGCCGCTGTTTCCGGTAGAAGATCGCAAGGTTCCTGCGAGCGACGCCGATGGCGAAGAGGCTGCCACGATGCAGCCGTTTCCTGTGCTCCCGAAGCCTCTATCGAAGCAGCAATTCGAGGTGTGGGGGCCAACGCCGGAAGCTCGCAAGTGGTGCGAAGAGACGATCTCGAAATTACGAAACGAAGGGATCTTTACGCCGCCTTCACCACGCGGCTCGTTGTTGATACCGGGCAATGTGGGCGGACTTCATTGGGGTGGCGTGACTTGGGACAAAGGCAACAAGCTGATCATCGCGCCCGCAAATAACCTCGCTGCGATCGCGCGCTTGATTCCCCGGAGTGACTTCGAGGGACAGCGGACTTCAGACCGGCTGGGCTTGGAATGGGCTCCGCAGTCGGGAACACCTTATGGAATGGCGCGGCAGATACTGCGCTCACCAGTGGGGGCACCGTGCAATGCGCCACCGTGGGGCACGCTGACGGCAATCGATTCCGACACGGGCGAGCAGAAGTGGCAGGTGCCGCTCGGCGAGTTTGCCGGCACGCCAGGATCCCCGAATCTCGGAGGCCCAATCTCGACTGCCGGCAACCTGACCTTCATCGGCGCCAGCTTCGATGGAATGTTCCGTGCTTTCGATTCACGCACTGGCAAGGAGTTGTGGAAGACCAAACTACCTACCAGTGCCCGCTCGACGCCGATGACATTCGTGCACAAAGGCAAGCAGTACGTCGTGATCTCAGCCGGCGGCCATGACCCGAAGCTCACGGGTCTCGGCGATAAAGTCGTAGCGTTCGCTCTGCCCTAGGGCCGCGTGAGCAGCGTGCTCGCGTTCAACACCGAAACGGCGGGTATCCGTACTTAACCCCAGTAGTATCCATGGTGATGGTGGTGGTGCCTGTGGTGGTGTCTGTGCCACCTCCGGTAATCGTCACGGTCGTAGCTGTATATTGCTCGGCCATCGCGGTATCCGCCGTCATCGACAGTGCGATATGTTGCCAACCCGTTGTCCAGCTGCCGATCACTAACCTTATCGTTCGAGTCCGCCCACGCTGCGGTAGGCGCTAGCAGTGCGATGGCGAGAAGTAAAAATTGCCAAAGTCGTATCATGATTCCCTCCTTAAGTCGGCGTGATTCATGGGCGCCTACTTAAAAGGACGTCCGCGCGTCCGCGGTCGTTTCGTGTAAACCGATTGACCGACATAGACTTACATGCGTCGTTCAGCAAAAGCTCAAGGGGGAACTACTGATACATCGTGAACCGGCCTTGTGGAAGTACGTCGTGATGTCAGCCGGGGGCCGTGACCCGAAGCTCACGGCCCTCGGCGATAAAGTCGTAGCCTTTGCTCGGCCGTAGCACTCGTGTTCAATACCGATACGGGCGGTATCGGTAGTCACGCCAGTATTCGCGGCGGTCCCTTTGCCATTCGCGCTGAGCTCTACGACGATCCCTCTCCCATGCCCTCAAGGCTTGGCGACGTTGCCATTCTTGTCTACGCCAGCTGTCGGAGTTACCGTAGTAGTCTCGGTCGTAGCTGTATCTTCCTCGGCCATAACGGTATCCGTAGTCATCGATAGTGCGATATGTTGCCGAGTCGTTGTAAGACTGGCGATAACTATCCTTCCAGTCCGCCCACGCTCCAGTAGGCGCTAGCAGTGTGGCGGCGAGAAGTAACAATTGCCAAGGTCGTATCATGATGCCTCCTTAAACCGACGCGGTTCATCCGCGCCTGCTGCAAAACCGACGCGAGCCCGTCCTCCGTCGTTGCGGGTAAACCGCTTGATGAAGAGGGACTTAATGAGTTCGACCTTGGCATTCGCCAATCGTAGGTCCGGAATCGCTCGCGATCGCAATATCCGCGCTGGGGTCCGGGATTGGCGCGCTCACGGGTTGCTGCTGGTGGCCAGGCGCGCCTGCCATTACTCTGAAGGGGGTACCTGCAAATGCCCGCTTCGGCCTTGTGGACAGCGAAAGACTACTATCTCGCCATTGACGCGGTCGGCTTCGTTGCCGGCTTCGCGATAGCGGTTCTTCTGTTGGTCCTGACGTTGCGGGTAGCGCGACACGCCCGGTCGCTGATCTACGTTTTGCTCGCATTCTGTGCGTTGTTATGGACCGGAGGCGGTCTGGCGCTCACGATCGCATTGGCCTACGGCTATGACAAGACGCAGCAACCAGCGCTCATAGCCGCAGCTGTGCAGTTTACAGGTGCGGCGATGTGGCCCGTTCCTTTTCTCGCGTTGTGGAGTCGGGCTGCCTCGCCAGTGCGACAGATCGTGCCCTCACGAATCCTCTTCTCCCTGGCGGCTCTCAACTCCGTCGTACTGACGATTGCGTTGTGGGCTGCCGTTCTTTCGAACAATCAGCTGATTGCGTTCGCCCGCCTCAAGGAATGGGTAACGTACACTGGCCTCGCTTTTCTTGCGGGTTCGGGCGTCCTGGTGAAGCATGGCGTACGGGTCCGCTCCGTCAGGTTGTCGTACTTCTCTGTTTTGGGTGGTGTGGCGGTAGCTGCATTGTCACTGCTGCTGCACAGCATCGGACAGGCGAGGCCGGAGTTCGGTGCCACGCTTCTGCTCATTTGCAAGCATTCGGTGTTGCTGATTGTGCTCGGCGCCTTTTTTCTAGTCTCCAGTTTCCGATTTGCGGACCTGTTCTTTCGCTACACGATCCGGATCCTGCTTGCGAGTCTGACCGCGCTAACGGCGCTGCTGGTGATCGGCGATAAGAGCTACTTGGCGCAACAGCCCGTTGTGACACACCTGTTGCTTGGGGCAGTCATGCTCACATTCGTACTGACGTTGTTCTCCTGGATCGATCAACGCCTGGGCGGGTTTGTGGAGCGCTGGATTTTCCAGGCGCCGGATTATCGCTCGACGCTTCAAGTGCTCGGGGGCGAACTCCAGCGTCTTCAAACGGAAGAGGAGATCATCGACAAACTGGAGCGGCACGTACAGGAGACGCTGGAACTGGCGAGTGTTAAGGCAGTGCCCGTTAAATGGCTGCCGAACGCCGAATGGGTGCACCGGCTGGACCAGGGTGATGTGCTCGAAGCACCGGCCTGCAGAGTTCCACCGGTGCACTGGATGATCGGGGTAGAGATGTTGCTCCCTGTCCGTTTAGCCGGAAGCACGGAGTTTGCTGTCGCAGTAATACCCGGTGGGGAACGCCGCAGCCTGGTCACACATGAGGTCGCGTTTCTAAAGAATGTGGTTGGGTTGCTGGGAGCACGGCTCGAGGCTCTGCGCTGGGAGCGCGATCGTCTTGAGCAACAGAGCCGGGAGATGCTTCTTCAGCAGCAGATCACGGAGGCGGAAGTTCGGGCTTTGCGCGCACAGGTGAGCCCGCATTTTCTTTTTAATTCCCTGAACACCATTGCAGACCTGATCGTGGTCGATCCGCCGCGAGCCGAAACGATGACTCTGCGCCTCGCCCGGGTCTTCCGTCACGTGTTGGCGCAGTCCACGCGGCCGGTGACCTCAGTGCGGGAGGAAATCGATTTTGTGCGTACCTATCTGGAAATCGAGGAGGCACGATTCGGCGATCGGTTGAAAGTGCGCATCGACGTCGCGGATGAAGTCGCCTACGAGCACATCCCGTCGTTAATTCTTCAGCCTGTAGTCGAGAATGCACTGAAGCACGGACTGGCACCCAAACCAGGGCAGGGCAATCTTTGGATCACGGCCGGCCCATTCGGCCCGCACCTTCGACTTCAAGTTGAGGATGACGGCTTGGGTCCGCGCTTTAATGGCCGACATCCGTTCTCGTTGAGGTCTTATAAGAACCGCTCAGGCGGGGTAGGTCTTGCGAACGTGAAACGCCGGCTGGAGACTCTGTATCAGGATCAAGCTTCTGTAACTCTGGAATCGAGGAGCGCCGGCGGCGCTAGCGTGACGATACTCATCCCGCGGTCGGCTGTAGTAGCGGTATGAGGAGCGTTGTCGCTGATGATGAGCCCTCCGCACGCTCCCGGCTAATCCGGCTGTTAAAGAGTTACCCGGATGTGAGCGTCATCGGAGAGGCACACGATGGCCTTGCGGCCATCGAGCAAGTAGAGACACTGCGTCCGGAGTTGCTCTTCCTCGATATTGAAATGCCCGGCCTGTCGGGTTTTGAGGTGCTAAGAGCCATCTCGCCGACGACGCCCTTACCACTGGTCATCTTCGTGACCGGTTACGATCAGCACGCCCTGGCAGCTTTCGAGGCGAACGCCCTGGCATATTTGCTGAAGCCTGTCGAGTCAGACAGGCTTGCCCAGGCCATCGGGCGCGCGAGGCGACTGGTGCAGCACGAACCTGATGCCGAAAGCGAGCGGACGCACCTGCTCAAGCTCGTTCACGAAAAGCCAATGGTGCTGCGACACGTCGTCTGTCGCAGCAGGGACCGGCTGAAGCTGCTGCTACCGGAAGAGATCTCGTGGTTTCAGGCCGAAGATGGAATAGTGAAGGCCAGGACTGCGGACGAATCGTTTGTCGTGAACTACGGGCTCTCCGAACTCACGGCTGCTCTCCCTTCTGATCTGTTCTTCCGCGCCCGGCGTGAAGTGCTGGTGAATCTCGCCAAGGTGAAAGAAATTCGTCCCTGGTTCAAGGGTGGGTTTCTCCTGATCATGTCG
>DASQVJ010000023.1:0-5962 GCA_035640835.1 Bryobacteraceae bacterium | reverse complement strand
GAAGAAATTCTCTTCAACGAACTGACCGACACCGGCAACATCAGGGTCGTTCACTTGCTTGTTGAGCATCGGGCCGGCGTGGCAGGTGAAGCAACCTGCACCACGTGCGTTACCGCGTTCGTCATCTCCTTTGCTGTCGCGATCTGGTTGCATGCTCGCGGGAGTGAAGAAGAGCCTGGCTCCCCGACGCTGTGCGGCCGTCAGAGCGCTGTTGTCGCCAGCCAGGAACCGGTCCAAAGGCGTGTTCCGACTGACCGCGGTGCGCATAAACGTCGCCGTTGCCCGCAAGACGGTTATGTCGTTGATGAGGAGATCACAACTTCCGGGAGAAGGAGAGGATTGTGGGACGCAGCCCGGCGCCTGGGCGGCCTCCTCGGGAAACGCGTCCCGGAAGAGCTTGCGGTAGACCGGGATCCGCTCCAGTTCGGCGGACTGGAAGCGAACGGGCTGAGCGGAACGGGGATTATTATCCAGCATCCGGTGAGCGTCGAGCAGCAAGAGCGCCACGTTTTCCTGCGCTGCATGCCCGAACGGGTTCAGGCCGCCGGGTGACGCGTCGGGCTCGCCGGCGAATCCCCCCAACAAGAGGCGGTTGTTGAAGGCGGCTCCAATGACGGATGGCGCATTCCGCGCCACGCTGTCCAAGGCGTCGAGCCGACCGGTTCGCTGCAGCCGGCCAGGGTCCGGTAGCTTACGACCCCGGGCTGGACTGCCGATCGCGAACTCGTAGACGTCGGTGAGCGTGGGGAGCTCGTCCACCAGCGCGTCACCGGGAAATAGAGGGCTCTGCCGCAGGACCGGGAGAATATCGAGCCTGGGCCGCCGGCGGGGAATGAAGTTCCCTTCGCCGTCCGTGTAGCCTCGGCCCTCACCGCCGGCAGCGAAATTAATGAGTGTGCCGGCCTTCAACGCCGCCTCGCCCAGGTGACAACTTCCGCACGAGGCCGTCTGCCTGGTGGCCAGTAAGCCACCGAACTCCGGCAGAATTCTGGCCATTCGGACCGGGTCGAAGAAGAGCATTTTGCCCAGAAAGCGCTTCGCCTCCGTCGTCCGGAAGAACGGGTCGGGGCTCCCATTCGGAAGCCGCGGCTGCGGAAGGTCGACGTCGTTCGCTGGAACCGTCAACTTCTCGATTCCACCGACCTGCTCGCTGATAAAGCGGCGCAACTGTGTGGGGCTATTCCCCTGAGCGGCCGCGATTCCGCACGACAAAACAAGCAAAAGCCCGGCCGATGCCGTGCGATTCACGTGCTTCATGAACGGGTGCTGCGCCTTCGACATCGGACTAAGTCTTCGTCGATTCGCAGCTTCTGCGAACAACATGTTCGGTTCAAACTTCATGTTCGTGTACCTCCAGAACATTCAAGTGACCTTCGACGGGTTCCACGATCGTTGCCGCGAGTCGACAACACTTCAAGTGAGGCTGAATCGAGACCGTGCGACCCCGACGACCGCGGCGACAGCCTCGTTGCCTCGCCGTGCAAAGGAATGCTGTCTCAATGCCCAAACTATTCCCGTCAATTCGAGCGGCACTTGAGACCGGGACAAACGGTGGGTGGTCCCGCCTCTCCCGCAAAACCAGCCCTGGGGGTCCGTTACTTCCTTGAAACCTTCTGGTTGCGAGTACGTCTACACGCCCACTACACGCAGGTTGTGCCTAGCTCCGTCGATGGGCAAAAAAACCCGCGCACAGGGGGAACCAATTTTGCAAACATACATGGTTCGCGCCGTAACGCTGGCTGCCCTCGTGGCGAGTGCAGCCCTCGCGCAGAACGCCTCATTGGTCGGGACCGTCCGTGATCCTCAGGACGCGGTTGTCCCGAATGCAAACATCACTCTAACCAACACACAAACAAAGGTCGTGCAGTCGACCCAGACAGACGGGGGCGGGAACTTCGAGTTCTCCGTGGTTCGGCCCGGCTCCTACAGCCTTCGAGTGGAAGGCTCAGGCTTTCGAACATACGAGCAACAAGACCTGACATTGGCCGTCGACCAGCGCGAGCGCGCAGATGTCGTGCTGCAGGTCGGCGACGCGAGTTCGATGGTCACCGTTGCCGCTGAGGCAGGAACCGTCAACACCGAGTCCGCCAATCTCGGCGAGGTGATCGAAACCAAAAAGATCGTCGAGATTCCGCTGAACGGGCGATTCTTTCTCGACCTCGCGCTACTGACGCCCGGAACCGTTGTACCTTCCACCAACAACCGCACCTTCCTCGCCTCTCCCAGCGGCATCGGAGCCTCAGGCATCAACGCAAGCGGTGCGCGCGAAGACTCGACGAACTATCTGTTCGATGGAATCAACCTCAGCGACATGGTGCAGAACCAAATCACCTTCCAGCCGAACATCGACATGATCCAGGAGTTCAAGGTGCAAACCAACGCCTTCTCCGCGGAGTACGGACGGAACGCCGGCATCATCATCAATGCGGTATCAAAGGCGGGGACCAATTCGTTTCACGGCACGGCCTACGAGTTCGTACGCAACGACAAGTTCGATGCTAAGAACTACTTTGACCGCGGCGACGCGCCGATTCCGCCGTTCAAACGCAATATCTACGGCTACGCGATTGGCGGTCCTGTCATCCGTAATAAGACCTTCTTCTTCCACAGCTATGAAGGACGGCAGGGCAGGGAATCAGTGTCATTGAGAACGCCTGTGCCTAGCGACGCGCAGAGAGCTGCAGTGACTAACCCTGTGGTGCGGAACCTGCTTACGCTTGTTCCGTCGGCCAATTCCCCCGACGGCTTCTTCGTGGGATCTGTTCCAAAGAAGCGAACTCTCAACCAGTTCAGCGGGCGGATTGACCACAACTTGAGCACCAACAATCTGCTCGCAGGCACCTTCATCATCAACCGCGATGAACGAACGGAGCCCACTCTGCAGAACAACAACCTCCCAGGATCCGGCGATTCGCGGCCGGCCAAACGCTACTTCGTTGCACTCACCTGGACGAGCGTCGTTTCGTCGAACATCACCAATGAACTGAGGGCTGGTCTGAACCGTGTTCGAATCGATTTCAGTCCCGACGCCACCCAAAACCCCGCCGACTTCGGCATGACCACGAACTCGCCAATCTTGCCGCGCTTCGTAGTGACCGGTGGCATGGCATTCGGCGGTATCGTAGGCTTCCCTCAGGGTCGCGGAGATACCACATTCCAGTACACGGACACGCTAAGCGTCTTTCGCGGCCGCCATTCGATGAAGTTCGGCGCCGAGTTCCGACGCTTCCGAAACAACAACTTCAACGGTGGGACGGGCGGCACAATCACCTTCCCGAACCTTGCGGCTTTCCTTGCGGGCACTCCAACCACAACCACTCAGCAGACGCTGGCAGCAAGCCCGGGGCTGCGGGTGAACGCTCTGAACTTCTTCGCACAGGACGACTTCAAGGTGAATAGCCGTCTTACGTTGAACCTCGGTTTGCGGTACGAATACAACGGTGTGCCGTCCGAGATTCACGACCGGCTTTCGGTGTACGATTTCACCACTCAAACACTGAAGCCAATCGGCATGGGTGCAGACAGACCGTATTCGCGGCAGTTCACGGCATTCGGCCCGCGTCTCGGAATCGTTGTCGATCCTTTCGGCAAGCAGAAGACGGTGGTTCGCGCCGGTGTGGGCCTGTACTACGATCAGCCGGTCACGAACCTGGTTTCGCCACTCGGCAGCAATCCACCCTTTGTCGGGTCGGTGACCTTCAACAGCACCCCGCAGCTCCCTCTCAACATTGACTTGCGGGCTCCCTACAGCCTGCCCGGCGGCGGCCCGGCCATCCTGAATGTGAACGCGGTGGATCCGAACTTCCGAGCGGGTCAAGTGCTGCAGTACAACTTCAACGTTCAGCACGACGCGTTCAATACCTTGTTCCAGGTCGGCTACGTCGGCTCTCAGGGACGGCGACTCCGTTTGCTTCGCGACGTGAACCAGGGAATCAACAGCGTCCGGCCCGTTGCCGCTTGGGGCGTCATCAACCTGAATGAATCCAGTTCGCGGTCCAACTATAACGCGCTCTGGATCAGTGCGAACAAGCGCTTCTCGAAGGGTCTGACGTTTACAACTTCGTACACCTTTGCGAAGTCGATCGATCTGAATTCGGTGGGCAGCTCGAATCCGCAGATCCAGGACGCTTACAATGTGTCTGCCGAGCGCGCCTTGTCTGATTTCGATGCACGCCATCGATACGTCGCCAGCGCTTTCTACCTGCTCCCCTTCCGGGCACCTGGCGCATGGTCTCGATTGGTGGAGGGCTGGAGCCTTGCACCGATCGTGAATCTGCAATCAGGCAATCCGTTCAGTCCCATCGTGACGCTCCTCAACTCGGGGAGTTTGCAGCAGTTTGACCGGCCGAATCTGGTGCCCGGGCAGCCGCTCTACGTCGAGAACAAAAGCGCTTCGCAATGGATCAACCGGGCCGCGTTCACAGCCAATCAGCGCGGACAATTCGGGAACGCGGGCCGCAACATTCTGAAGGCTCCTGGTTTCGCCAGCGTGGACTTCAGTATCGCGAAGAACACGGTGATCAAGGAGAACTACGCAGTGCAGTTTCGGGCCGAAGCATTCAACCTGTTCAACCACCCGAACCTTGGTCAACCAGTCAACGTGGTCAACAGTGCGCAATTCGGTCAGATTACGAGCACCCGCACCGTTCGAGGAGACTTGGGATCTTCGCGGCAGATTCAGTTGGGCATCAAGTTTCTGTTCTGAGTGTTTTGCCAATCGGGTCATGTGGGATTGAGTCACTTTCAAGCCGCTCGTTTGAGTGGTCGAATTGCTGGTTGACGAAACGAAGCCAAACTGCCTTGCGCCTTTCGTGCGACGGTGATGGGGACGATTTGAGCTGGAGCTGCTTGCGACGACGCTCGGTGCGCCTCGGTGTGCGGCTTTGGCTGGCGCTCGGCGGGGCGCGGGGAAGGCGGCTCGGGTGCGGGCTCGGATGCCTTGCGGGTTTGTTGCATTTCGGTGAGCTGACGAATGAGGTCCTGATAGCTGCGCTGAAGAGCGGTGCCGTAGCGGCGCATGCGGTCGATTTGTGCGCGGTCCTGGATGAAAACGATCGCGAGACCTTCGTCGGGGTCGGGGCCGTCGGCGGCTGAGGGGTCGATGCCCTGGTTGGCAGTGAGGGTGCGCAGTAGGAGGTCGAAGGTGCCGGTCTCGATGCGCATGAAGCGCTGGAGTCGCCAGGCAGCTTGTGCGATTTGCTCGACCAGAAGCGATTCCTGTGCGTTGGCTGGTGCCCAGTCGCGGAGGAGGTCGGCGCGGAGCTTTTCGAAGTGCTCGGCGTGCTCGTGGTCGAGGACGACGCGGTTGCTGTAGAGGCCGTGTCGGAGGGCGTTGGTGGAGGACCGGCGCTTGCCTTCAGCGGTCCGGGGGCCGGTGCTTTTCTTCGCGTTCTCGCGGTTGGTGGTGGCTTTGGTGGTTGTCATGGTTCTGGCAAGACAGTCGCACGCGTCCTGTGGGCTGGCAGGGGTGTGGGACGGCAAGTTGTTGGAAAGAAGTCGAATCTAAATTTGAAATTTTGTGAACGGCCGTAGATTCTGACGGGAAGTGTGGGGTGAGCAGATGGTCGGCCCCCGTCAGGGTGGCGCATACATCGGCGAACCCGTTGGTCTGCCAAACTACTCTAATTCTCAGAGTGAGCGGCAATCTGTCTCCGATCCGCATTCTGGCAGTCGACGACCATCCGTTGATTCGCGTCGGCATCGCCACGCTGCTTCTTCCCGAATCGGATATTCAACTAGTGGGCGAAGCCTCCAACGGTCGGGAGGCGGTTGCCAAATTCCGCGAATGCCATCCCGATGTCACGCTGATGGACTTACAGATGCCTGACATGAATGGCCTCGATGCAATCCTCGCGATCCGTGATGAATTCCCCGAAGCGCGAATCGTTGTGCTCACGACGTACGCCGGCGACGTGCAGGCACTCCGCGCGATCAAGGCCGGCGCTCAAGCTTACTTGCTGAA
>DASQVJ010000022.1:0-4957 GCA_035640835.1 Bryobacteraceae bacterium | reverse complement strand
GCGAGTCCGCCGCCGGGGATGAAGCCGACTTCCCCATCGCTTTCGAACCATGTGCCCGAGTGCTCGGGTCCGAAGCGATAGCGCCCTGGAGGTATGTCCAGCGCTCGATTGGCATCGGTCGCGAGACAAAGACGAGAGGGTGTCTTCATTCGATACGCGAACTCGAGTAGCTCAGGCGCCAGGTGCCGGCCGTCGGCTATGAGCTCCGTGCTCATTTCCGGGTTCGCCAACACAAACTGCTCCATGCTGCCTTGCATGGGCGTCCCACAGCGGGCACGCACGGAAGAGACAGAACTCATCGCGCACCAGAAGTGATCCACATGTCTCATGCCGGCGTCGAAAGCCCTGGCCATCTCGGTCCACGTTGCGTTCGAATGGCCGCACGTGACCAGACAACCGGCGCTGCGGGCGGCGCGGTAGAAGGCTTCAGCACCTGGGAGCTCGGCGGCGCAGGTTGCGATGCGAACGAGGTTCATCGAGAAGACGGCTTGGTATTCCTTCGGATCCGGATCGCGCCGGGCTTCGCGGGCGTGGCATCCGACTTTGTCCTCCGCAAAGTATGGTCCGTAGTAATGAACACCGCCGATGCGAGCTCCGTCGTCCTGAGACCAAGCCCTTTGCACGGCGGCGCACGCGTCGAGCATTGCCCCGATCTCTTCGGGAGAGCCTGTGGTGGTTGTGGGGAATAGAGTCGTGGTGCCGTGGCGCGCATGAGCTCGATCGGCTTTGCGAACGGCGTCCGTCGTACCGTCCATGTAGTCGGCGCCATCTGCTCCGTGTACGTGGACATCCACGAATCCCGGCGATAGGTAGCGTGCCTCGATCAGGCGATCGGAGGAGGGACGTTGAAGTCCCACATAGGCGATGCGCCCCGCCTCGCAAAGTACATAGGCGTTCGGCAGCGTTGAATCCGGAAGAATGACTTCACCGCGGAAACAGAGACTCACGCGTCCTCCGGCAGCAAATGGTTCGTGTAACCTGCGGACTTCAAGCACTGATAAGCAGCCTCAACTTCCTGCGGAAAATGTTGAGGCGCCGACCAGCCACGGCGTGCGTAGACACGGATCCGCTGAAGATCGCCCATCATGATGTGAAGCACCTTGGCCGCCGGTAGTTCATCCGTGAAGTATTCATCGAAGGTCATGCTTGGGGATGCGACGGTTGCCGCCATCTCCGGCCACTCGACAGCCATGGTCGCCCAGGTGCGGCGTTGCATGAATGGCTTCACCGCAAAGATCACGTTTCTCGGGCGCTGAGGTTGTGCCGCGAGCAACGCTCTGCTGAACCGAATATTCTCGGCCGTGTTGGTTGCGCGTGGTTCGAGCAGGATTCGATCCGGGGGTACCCCACGCCTTCGCGCTACCTCGGCATACATCTCAGCTTCCGTGCGATTCCACGGGGTCGCGAGCAGATCGCCCTGATGAGCGATTCCACCGGTACAAATCAGCAGTTTGCCATAACCCTCGCAGTACAGTTGAGCCGCGAACTCGGCAACTCGAAGGTCGTTCGTTCCAAGGGCGATGATGGCGTCCGCTCGGATCGGATGATGACCGAGTTGGTGATACTGCCAGATTGTCCGCCCCCATGCCAGGTGTTCGTGAGTAGCCTCCATCGATACCAAACCTAAGACTAGCAACCGAGTGGTCCCGCTAAAAAATCCGTTGCGTTCCGATCACGACCTGTCGCATACTCCCCTTAGACATTTATGGGAAAGCGAAGCCCGGAGGATCTGTTACCGGGAACCTTGGACATGATGATTCTGAAGTCGCTTGCTCGAGGGCCGATGCACGGCTATGACATTGCCGAGACGATCGAACAAACTTCCGGCGAGGTGCTGCAGGTTGAAGAAGGGGCTCTTTACCAAGCCCTGCATCGGTTGGAGCTTCGCGGCCTGCTCGATTCGAGCTGGGGTCTTTCTGAGAACAATCGCCGCGCCAAGTTCTATCGGCTTACGGCGTCCGGGCGGACGGAGCTGGCTGGCGAAATCCGGCGCTGGCAGCGGCTTTCCTTAGCTGTTTCAAAGGTGATGGGAACTGCGTAGGTGAGTGATGTCGTGGCATGAAGCACGGCTGCGTTGGCGTGCGCTGTGGAAGCGTCGGGAGTTTGATCGCGACCTGGAGGATGAGATCCGCTTCCACCTGGAGATGCGAGCACAACGCAAGCGCGAGAACGGACTTAGCGAGGCCGACGCCCAGATCTCGGCCTTGAAGGCATTCGGAAATACCACGAGATGGAAGGAGGACATCCGCGAGATGTGGCAGTGGACCTTTGTTGAGAGCGTGATGCAGGATGTCCGGTACGCCTTCCGTTCCTTGAGCAAGACGCCTGGATTCACGCTTGCGGTTGTGTCCGTGCTTGCGCTCGGGATCGGGAGCACCACGTCGATCTTCAGCGTTGTGAATGCCGCACTACTCCGACCATTGCCGTTTCCGGAACCCGACCGACTGGTGTTGCTTTGGGGTAACGTTCAACGGCAGACTGTCGAACGTCGAGGCAACTCGTATCCCGATTACTTGGACTGGAAGGCGCAGGGAACGTCGTTCGCAAGGATGGCTGCCTACGAAGGCATCTCAGTGACGTGGGCAGGCCCCGAGCAAGCAGAGAGGCTGCCAGCCGAACGTGTGTCGGCCGGATACTTCGAGATCCTTGGAGTCAAGCCCATTGCGGGACGAACCATTCGAGAGGATGAGGACAGGCCGGGAGCCTCGAATCCTGTGGTGTTGATGAGCGAGCGCCTTTGGAGGACGCGATTCGGCGGAGACGCGCAGATGCTCGGCCGGCCCCTGACTCTCAATCAGAGACAACTCATCGTCATCGCCATACTGCCCGAATGGTTTCGAGGCCTCACAGACACCGCTGACGTGTGGGTTCCTTATGCCGGACTATCGACGGCGGCGGACCTCGCGCAACGTGGAAATCGGGACTTTCCTGCTGTAGCCAGGCTGAAGGACGGGGTTACTTTGGCGCAGGCACAACCGGAAATGGACGTGATCTCGAAGCGGCTGGAGAAAGCATATCCGGGCACGAACGACAGGCGAGGTGTCGAGGTGGCGCCGCTCGAAAACGAACTTCTAGGTACGCTTCGGCGGCCGCTGAACGTGTTGCTTGGCGCAGTTGGCTTCGTTTTGTTAATTGCGTGTGCGAATGTTGCGAGCTTGCTGCTGGCCCGCGGAGAAGCGCGGAAGCAGGAGATCGCGGTGCGTACGGCGCTGGGTGCGGGTCAGGCACGATTGTTCCGCCAATTGATTACCGAGAGCGTGGTTCTGGCGGGCACTGGAACCTTGCTTGGACTCGTGCTGGCGTTTTGGGCTGTGCGGTTGCTAGCGAGATTCGCGCCCATCACGCTGCCTTCTTTCGTGCAGCCTCAACTCGACTGGACGGTGGCATTATTCGCGATCGCGCTGTCGGTGAGTGTTGGCGTGGTCGTTGGGTTTGCACCAGCCATGCAAGCTAAGGAGCTCGACCTGCACTCGGTGACCAGGGAGGCTCACACCACGGAGACATTGCCCACACAGCGACTCCGTAGTGTGCTCGTTGTTTCGGAAGTGGCCGTGGCGGCGGTGTTGTTGATTTCGGCCGGGCTCTTGATGCAGAGTTGGCTTCACCTGACGAAACTTCATCCCGGCTTCGATCCGAGCGGCGTTCTGACGCTTCAGCTCTCGTTGCCTCGGGTAGCTCCTGCTGCGATGGGCGAAAGCACCCCGGATGCGCGATCGGTGGCCACGGCCCGTCAGTTGCTCGAGCGAGTTCGTGCTTTGCCGTCGGTGGTCGCGGCAAGCGTTTCATCGGACTATCCGATGGGCGGAAACTCGAATGCCATCTTCTTCAGCGCGGAAGGTCAAGACATCGCCGATGCGCAAACTCGACCGAGAGCGTACATCCACCGCGTGTCGCCCGGATTCTTCGAGGCTCTGCAAATATCATTTGTGGCCGGAAGACGCTTCCAGGATGCAGATCTCGAAGGCCCGGTACGTGGGGTCATTGTGACCGAAAGCCTCGTGCAGCGCTTCTGGCCGGGACAGGATCCGATCCGCAAGCGGATTAAGGCAGGAGCACTCGAGTCACAAAATCCGTGGTGGTCCATTATCGGCGTGGTTCGCGACCTGAAGTTTCGAGGGGTGCCAAACAATCCGACCGCAGACCCGGATATCTTTCTGCCGTTCTCTGACCGGCAACGCGAGATAGGGATTCTGGTTCGCACGTCAATGGATCCAGCGAGCCTCGCAACAAGCATCCGCAACGTGGTTCGAGAGTTTGATCCGTCGATTCCGGTGTACGAAGTGAGCACGTTGTCCGAACGTCTGAGCAGGGCGATTGAGAGGGAGAGGTTTTCGAGTTGGCTCATGGGAGTCTTCGCGGCACTCGCGTTGACTTTGGCGGGTGTTGGTTTGTACGGGCTGATGGCTTACACGGTGCGGCGGCGCACGCGCGAGTTCGGTATTCGCATTGCACTCGGGGCGACCGTCGGCGAAGTGACGAGCATGGTGGTTCGAAAGGGAATGGGACTGGTCGCGGCGGGTATCGCGGCAGGTGTAGTGCTGGCTGTGGTGACGTCTAACGTACTCAGCGCTCTGCTGTTCGGCGTCCGCAGTCGGGACGCAACGACGTTTCTGGTTGTTGCTGTGGTGCTCGGGGCCGTGTCATTAGCGGCTTGCTATTTGCCGGCCAGGCGGGCATCCCGGACGGATCCCGTCACCGCACTACGCTACGAATAGAATTCGACACAAGCGGAAGGGTTGCAGAGTCTGACTAGATGTGACTCGATGTCTCGCATTCATCATCCTTAGTGCAACTCTCGGTTTAGCGCAGCGAAATGAGATCTCGCTTCAGTTCGGCGGTACCCTAACGCAGCGCCGCACCATCCCGGTACCTGCCCAGTTTCAAAGTCTACTCGGAACCAACGAGCTTCGGGAAGATAACGGGCTCGCTGGCGGCATAGTCTATCGAGTTCGTCTCG
>DASQVJ010000021.1:0-5631 GCA_035640835.1 Bryobacteraceae bacterium | reverse complement strand
CATGTCTGGAGTCCGAGCAAGTTCGAAAAGATCAGCGCGATGAGCGTGAATTCTCGGATAATGTAATTCGGGTTGAAGATAGACTTTTGATGGTGTGATGAATCTTTCGCAGTACCGGCTGGAAACGCTTCATCAGGATGGAGAGTTCATCCTGTACCGCGGTCTGCGTCAGACTTTGGCGGAGGCGGGTCCACCGTCTATTCTCGCGTTGTCACCCGTAATGGAGCGTCCGGCGCCTGCAACCATCCAGAAGATAGAGCACGAGTTCTCTTTGAAAGACGAGCTCAATCCGGCATGGGCGGTCCGGCCGATCACGCTTACACAACAACAGAGCCGGACCATCCTCGTGTCAGAGGATCCAGGGGGAGAGCCACTCGATCGACTTCTCCGACAGCCATTGCAGTTGAGACAGTTTCTTCGCTGTGCGATTGGGCTCGCCGTAGCGCTCGGCCAGGCACACAGACGTGGTCTCGTGCACAAAGACATCAAGCCGTCCAACGTGCTTATGAGTGCTGCTCTGGATCAAGCCTGGTTAATGGGTTTCGGTATAGCATCGCGATTGCCGCGCGAGCGCCAGGTACTCAAACCCCCGGAATTCATCGCGGGAACTCTTCCCTACATGGCTCCCGAGCAAACGGGAAGAATGAATCGTTCGATCGATTCACGTAGCGATCTTTATGCGCTTGGCATCACGCTTTATGAACTTTTGACCGGCAGTCTCCCTTTCACCGCTTCTGATCCAATGGAGTGGGTTCACTGCCACATTGCCAGACGGCCGCTGGCGCCGGCCGAGCGGCTACGAGATATTCCGAGCTCTATCTCGGGAATCATTATGAAACTGCTTGCCAAGATTCCTGAAGAGCGTTATCAGACTGCAGTTGGCGTGGAAAGCGATCTTCGCCGCTGTCTCGATGACTGGGATCGTGAGCAGGCCGTTCACGACTTCGCTCTGGGAGAAGATGACAGGTCAGACTGCCTTCAAATTCCGGAGAAACTGTACGGCCGTGAGCGCGAAATCGAGTTGTTGCTTGCCTCCTTTGATCGCGTTGTCAACGGCGGCGCCCCGGAATTGATCCTGGTGTCAGGCTATTCCGGCATTGGCAAGTCCTCGGTCGTCAATGAGCTGCAGCCGGTGCTGGTGCCGCCGCGCGGCCTTTTCGCTTCCGGCAAATTCGATCAGTACAAACGCGACATTCCCTACTCGACGCTGGCGCAGGCCTTTCAGAGCCTTATTCGGCCGCTACTCGGCAAATGCGAGGCAGACGTCGCGCCTTGGCGCGAGGCGTTGCGCGAGACGCTAGGACCGAACGCAGGCCTAATTGTGGACCTCGTTCCTGAGGTGAAGCTCGTCATTGGAGAGCCGCTGCCGGTGCCTGAGCTTCCGCCACAGGACGCGCAACGGCGCATCCAGCTTGTGTTTCGGCGTTTTATCGGCGTCTTCGCTCGGCCCGAACATCCCCTGGCACTCTTCCTGGATGACTTGCAATGGCTCGACGCAGCGACGCTCGACGTCCTGGAAGACATTTTGGTCCGATCCGATGTCCGCAATCTTCTCCTCATCGGCGCCTTCCGCGAGAACGAAGTCACTGCAGGACATCCGCTCATGCGCAAGCTGGAGGGTATCCGGGCAACCGGAAGGGTGCAGGATATTAAGCTGGGTCCCCTGACGGCCAACGACTTGGGAGGGCTTGTCGGGGACTCGCTCCGCTGCGACGCTAAGCAGGTCGAGCCGCTCGCAGGGCTGGTGCACGCGAAGACCAACGGCAATCCGTTCTTCGTGATCCACTTTCTTCACGCACTCGTCGACGAGGGGCTCCTGGCCTTTGATCACGAAAGGGCTCGATGGTCCTGGGATCTTGGCAGCATCCACGGGAAACGGTACACAGAGAACGTCGTGGAACTCATGGCCGGGAAGCTCACGCGGCTACCCCTAGACACGCAGAACGCGTTAAGGCGGCTCGCTTGCCTCGGCAATATCGCCGAGGTCGCGATGCTCTCGATGGTTCTGGGAACCCCCGAGGAACAAGTACACGCGACTCTCTGGGAAGCCCACCGTCAACAATTCATCGACCGTGTCGAAGGTTGCTACAAATTCATTCACGACCGAGTACAGGAAGCCGCATACGCGTTGATTCCCGAAGAGTCGCGCGCCGAGGCGCATTTGATGATCGGCCGCCTGTTGCTAGGGCAAACACCACCGGAAAAACGTGACGAGATAATTTTCGAGATTGTCAACCAGCTCAACCGCGCCGCGCCACTAATCACATTGCATGCGGAACGCGAGCATCTCGCTGAGCTGAACTTAGCTGCTGGTAAACGCGCCAAGGCGTCGTCGGCCCATGCCTCCGCACTGGCGTATCTTACCGCCGGTGCGGCGCTGTTGCCGGAAGACGTGTGGGAGCGCCGACAAGAGCTAGCCTTTGAAATGGAACTCCACTGGGCCGACTGCCAGGTCTGTATGGGCGCGCTGCAGTCGGCCGAGGAGCGATTGGCGGCGCTCGCAACGCGCGCTGTCGGCAGGGTTCAGCGATGCGTCGTGGCACAGCGGCGCGTGGATCTGTACGCAATGCTTGGAGCGGGCGAAACGGCCGTGTCGATTGGTTTGGAATGCTTGCGGCATGTAGGCATCCATTGGTCAGCCCATCCCACCGAGGCGGAAGCGCGCAGCGAGTACGATCGCATTTGGTCATTGCTCGGAGCTCGTACGATTGAGAGTCTGGTTGACCTGCCATTGATGCAGGATCCGGAAGCTCGGGCGACGCTCGATGTGCTCACCAGTCTGGTTCTGCCGGCACTGTACACAGACAAGAACCTGTACGCGCTCAGCGTCTGTATGGCTACCAATGTCAGCCTGGAGCACGGTAACAGCGAAGCGGCACCAGTGAACTACGTGACAATGGCCATGATCGCGGGAGCCCGCTTCGGTCATTACGATGAAGGCTATCGATTTGCAAAAATGGCCTGCGATCTCCTCGAGTGTCGCGGATTTACGCACGTTGGGGCACGGGCCTATATTGGTTTCGCGATTGTGCTCCCTTGGACGCGGCCACTCAGAGAAGGCATCGATCCGTCGCGTCGTGCTTTCCAGATGGCCAAAGATCACGGCGATGGGACATATGCCTCAATCGCCTCCCGTGGTCTCAGTACCGTTCTTCTTGCACTCGGCCATCCACTCGATCAATTCGAGCAGGAAGCCGAGGACGCATTGGAGTTCGTGCAGATATTTGGATTCTTCCTGGACAGACTTTCTGCGCCAATCGCGCTTGCCCGAACCCTGCGCGGAAAAACCGCGAAATTCGGCTCCCTCGACCATGATGGATTCACGGAGCGCTCCTTTGAAGAGCGCATCACAGGTCAACCCTCTCGCGCCTTCCTGGAGTGCTTTTATTGGATCCGAAAGCTCCAGGCGCGCTTCTTTGCTGGCGACTACGCGGCAGCGATCGATGCAGCGGAAAAGGTCGAGACGTGGTACGCGACATCCACCGCGCTGTCTCTCTTTCCCCTGGAGAAGGCGGAATGCCATCTTTATGCTGGCTTGTCCCGCGCCGCACGGTGCGAGCCCGCGGGCCCCGACCCGTATGCCAAGCATCAAGAAGCGCTTGGGCAACACGAGCAACAGCTTCGGGCCTGGGCGGCGAATTGCCCAGAGAATTTTGGAGACCGCGCCGCGCTGCTTGGAGCCGAAATTGCCCGGATCGAGAGCCGTGACCTTGACGCGATGCGCCTGTACGAAAAGGCCATTCACTCGTCTCGCAAAAGCGGATTCGTCCACAACGAGGCGCTCGCATATGAGCGCGCTTCGACCTTTTACCGCGCACGTGAGTTCGACCAGATCGCCGACACCTACCTGCGCGACGCCCGCGCCTGCTACGCATTATGGGGGGCGGATGGAAAAGTGAGGCAACTCGATCGCTTGTACCCCGGTCTAAAGCAGGAGCAACGGGCGCCAGGTCCTGCTTCAACCATCACGGCATCGGTCGACGGTCTGGACCTCGCTACGCTGATCCGAGTCTCGCAGGCGGTTTCGAGCGAGCTCGTGCTCGAAAAGCTATTCGAAACCGTGATGTGCAAAGCAATGGAGCACGCTGGCGCCGAGAGAGGCCTCCTGATCGTCCCGCATGGGGATCAGTTACAGATAGAGGCAGAGTCCAGGACCAGTGGAAAAGATGTGATCGTGTCCCTGAGAGATGCGTCTGCCTCGGCAGCGACCATGCCGGAGTCGATTCTGCGCTATGTCATGCGCACTCACGAGAGCGTTATTCTCGATGACGCATCATCGGCGAACCCGTTTCGATTCGATCCCTACTTCGCTCAGAGCCGCGTGCGTTCGATCCTCTGTCTACCTTTACTGAACCAGGCGAAACTTTCGGGTATTCTGTATCTGGAAAACAATCTGGCGCCGCGCGTTTTCACCTCTGAACGAATAACGCTGCTAAGAGTGCTTGTCTCGCAAGCCGCTATCTCTCTGGAGAACACGCGGCTCTATCGCGATCTCGAAGATCGTGAAGCGAAGATCCGGCGCCTGGTCGACGCCAACATCATCGGGATCGCGACATGGAATGTCGAGGGCGCCGTGCTGACGTCCAATGAAGCCCTTCTTCGCATGCTGCAATACGATCATGAAGATGTTGCCGCGGGCCGCGTGCGGTGGTGGGACATGACACCTGCGGACTGGCGCGAGCGCGCTCAACGCGCTTTGGCAGAAGTAATCCAGACCGGGACCGTACAACCCTTTGAATCGGAATTTTTCCGGAAAGATGGCAGCCGGGTGCCCGTGCTGATTGGAGCCACCTTGTTCCAGCAAGGCGGGAACGACGGTGTCGCTTTCGTGCTCGATCTCACCGAGCGTAAGCGGTCGGAGGAGTCCCTCCGCCAAGCGCAGGCCGAACTGTCGCACATGAGTCGCGTGATGACACTGGGCGAACTGGCGGGCTCGATCGCGCATGAAGTCAACCAGCCTCTCTCGGGCGTGGTGAGTAATGGTAGCGCCTGCTTGCGGTGGCTGGCCGAAGATGCGCCTGACTTGGAGGAAATCCGCGAAGCTCTCCGGGACATCGTGCGCGACGGGAAGCGCGCCGCTGACGTGATCGTCCGCATTCGGGCCTTGGCCACGAAGAGGACCACGCCTCGAGAAAGGCTGGACCTGAATGAAACAATCCGCGAGGTCCTCGCTATTGTCGGGGATGAGGCGAAGAGAAAGAGCGTGATGATCCGAACGCGTCTTGCGGATGACGTCTTTCCCGTTTTGGGCGATCGGGTGCAGTTACAGCAGGTAGTGCTGAATCTGGTCATGAATGGTCTCGAAGCGATGAGCACTGTAAGTGAGCGGGCGCGAGAACTGGCGGTCACCACCAGGAACATCGGTCTAGGCCAGGTGCAGATAACGGTGGAAGACTCGGGAACCGGGGTTGACCCCAACACAATTGAAAGAATTTTCGATCCTTTCTACACCACCAAGCCGACCGGTATGGGCATGGGGCTCTCGATTAGCCGTTCTTCAGCAGCATGGAGGCCGGCTATGGGCTACTCCCAATGACGGCCCAGGGGCAAGCTTCCATTTCACCCTTCCTAAACACCATGAAGAAGAACGACGTGCACGAGTTGCCGGAGTCTGACACAACCATTGCCATC